>JAFLUL010000024.1 GCA_022508845.1 Oscillospiraceae bacterium
AAATAGCCGCTTATGTTATAGGCTTCTTTGAGGCAAACGCCGATTCCATAACAAGCTTCGGACAGGGACTTAAGATGATATTCGGAGCTAACTCCGCAACCGGCAACGCTTGCCTTGAAGGTATGTTTATGGCGTTTTTGGTTGTAAACTTCGGTGAAATTTTCTGCGCTATAAATATGCGCTCCCGTTTGGGATCCATTTTCAGCAAGGGAATGTTTAAGAATATGAACTGGTGGCTCGTAGGCGCATTCGGAGTTACAGTTTTGCTTACAATGCTGCCTATATTGGTTGAACCGCTTCGCAACATTTTCTTCCAGACTGCAGACGGCGGCGGAGTTCAGTTCGTTTTTGATTGGAATGATGTTCTCATTTCGCTCTGCCTCGGACTTTCAACCGTTCCGGTGTTTGAAATTGGAAAGACCTTAAGACGCGCCGCATCTAAGAATAAGAAATAATTATAAATCAAATAAAATGTATAGAAAAAGGGGCTGTCGAATAAACGACAGCCCCAATTCTTTTGATCCGGAATAAACGCGGTAAAAAAGTCATATCCTTTCTTTGGGTGATAAAAATGAAAATTCAATGGAAAAAACTGATAATAAGCATCGCAGTTCCGCTTGCGGTGGGCGGATTATCTGCCCTGCTTACAAAAAACGGAATGCAAAGCTTTGAAACCATTTCAAAGCCGCCGCTCTCCCCTCCCGCGTGGATTTTTCCGGTGGTGTGGACGGTGATATATGTGCTTATGGGGGCGGCGTGCTATATAGTGTGGACAACTCAGCAAAAGGAGCAAAACGCTTTGTTCTATTACGGCATTCAGCTCTTTTTCAACTTTTTCTGGTCAATAATATTTTTTAACATTAAAAACTACCTGTTTGCGTTTATATGGCTTTTAATGCTCTTAGCGGCGATAATTGCAGCAACCGTTAAGTTTTTTCAAACAAAACGGTCTGCCGGATATCTTATGATCCCCTATATTATATGGGTCACTTTTGCAGGATATCTCAACCTCGGAATATATCTGTTAAACAGATAATCAATCAATAATTCAGCAGATAAAGCTCGTGCAGCGCTCTTGTTGACATCAGATACATCATTCTGTTTGTCGGCGGGGCGCTTGCTTTTACGGGCAGGATAACGCGGTCAAATTCAAGCCCTTTTGTTAAAGCGGCAGGCATAACAAGAATTTTTTCGTTTATCGCCTTGTTTTCGGAATCAATGAGCCGAACGTTCGGCAGAAGCGGCTTTATTTTTTTATAAAAATTTCTTGCCTCGCTGACAGTTTTTAAAATAACACAGACAGACCCGTCTTTTCCGCTTTGACTGAGAATTATTTCAGCCGCTTTTTTCTCGGGGCTTTCGGTATCGAAAATACCCACAGGCTCCCCTTTTCTGTTGAAGGTGTCATAACCGAAGCATTCGGGCGGAAGAAAACGCTTTGAAAATTCGCTTATCTCGCTTGTTGAACGATAGCTCTTGGTCATAAAAATCTTCTCCGCCGAATATATATCGGCGATCATATCCGAAGAGAGCGTGTTTGTTTCCGGAGTTATTCCCTGATTAACATCTCCGAGAACCGTAAACGATGCTTTTGGGAAAAGCAGCCTTATTGTTTTATGCTGCATAACGCTCATGTCCTGAGCTTCGTCTATCAGAACGTGGGTTGGCGATAAAAACTGCTTGCAGTTTCCGAGCAGAGCGGAAATATAGAGAATTGCAACTCCTTCCTCAAAAAACACTTCTCTCCTTCCGATTCGCAAAACCGCTGAACGAACTGCGTCGGTTTCGCCGTAAAATTCACGTAAAAATCTGATTAACAGAGCGGAGGAATCCGAAGGAACAGCAGATAACACCATCTGCTTTGATTTTTCAAGCACCTGTTTTTTTAGGCGGGTGTAGCTTTCGGTGTAAGATTCGCCGGGGGCGATATTCTCCAAGAGATATGAGAGGATATATTTTCGGTTTATCAGCAGATAATTCTGAAGCTCCTCATAAACCCAGTCGGAAAGCGTTTCAAGGCGCTCTCTTACAGAGGAATTTTTTGACATAACCTTAAATTTTTGCTCGATAACCTCTTTTTTAAGCGCAACCTCTCCCAACACGGTTACGGTTTTAAATCCGCCCGAAAGCTCTGAAAGCTTTTTTTGAATAAAGGAAGCAAACTCGGGAGAATATATCATATTTATATTTTTTATCCTCTCCGAATTTCCGTTTATAACATTCTCGCTCTGAAAGAGCGCGGATTCAATTTTGAATCCTCCTAAATATCTTTCAAAGAGCTCGGGAAAGCTGAAAAGGTCAGTGTTTACCTCTCCGAGCTCGGGAAGCACACCCGAAATATATGATCCGAACGCTTCATTTGAGGTGCACATAAGGGTTGAAACGGAATAACCCTCCGTGTGAGCACGATACATAAGCCACGCAAGGCGATGCATACCTATTGACGTTTTTCCGCAGCCGGCAGGGCCGAACACCGCCAAATTCTTTTTTGAAGAATATCGTATGGCGGCGTTTTGCTCGCGCTGAATGGTGCAAACAATAGGCCGCATCTTTTCCGCCGACGCACCCGAGAGAACGCCCCTGAGAACATCGTCGTCTATATGCAGCTCGGCATCCCAATAGCGGATGTCTCCGTTTTCGGTGTAATTATACTGTCTTAAAAGCCTTATCTCGCCGGTTATCTCCCCTGCCGGAGCAAAATAGGACGCTTTCCCAAGCTCGCCCATATAAAACAGAGAGCTTACAGGCGCGCGCCAGTCGTAAACCAGAATATTTCTCCCGTCCATAAGGTTTTTAAGCCCGACGTAAATTTTTTCTTCCTCTTCTTCGTCATCATAAAAAAAGTCAACACGCCCGAAATACGGCTCTTTTTTCATTTTGACCAAAATGAGAGCCTCCGCTCTGCCTTTTTCGGCTCTTTCGAGATCGCTTTCGTTATTGCGTCTGGTTTCTTCTGCCAGTCCGTAAACTGAGCCAAAGGGATTATCTGCAATAAATTCTCTGTTTCGCTCTCGTATACTCTCGCGGTTTCTTTCGATCTCACTGTTAAGGAATTTTATTCTCGCGTCAATAAACTCGCGAGTTTCTTTAAGCTTGTTCTCTTCAAAATTTTCGGGCATAAGATTCACCTTTTTTTTATCGTTTCTTAATAAATTATATCCTATATTCTTAAGATTTCAAGACTTGCATTTACCCCCCGTTTATGTTATGATAATTATAGAGATTTTACTTAACTTTTTGGCTTAACAAGTAAGAGGGATTTTTACATGAAACTATCGTCTTCTCATATTGCATCAATTTTTGATATTTCTTTGATAGCTTTTTTTTACATCGCTCTGCTCTTGTTTGTCATAGGACAAGAAGATTTATTCCTCAATTTACTTTTTACGGCTTTACTCTTTTCTGCGATATCGGTTGTGCTTTATACGGTGTATGGTATCACCACAGTTCTTAAGCATAATAAAACAAATCTTCTTTTTTGGATAGCGCATATTGTTAATGTTGTTTGGTTAGTAACAAACATTATAGGGCTTAAATCAATTAAAGTTATGGGCTCTCCTCTTTTTTAAAAAACGATAACTGTCAAAAGCAAATGCATATCTGCTATTCCAACAAAAAAGCGGCGAACCGTAAGCTCGCCGCTTTTCTGATTACCTAAAAAATCACATAAATAATACTTTTATTGCTAAAAGTACAATATTACTATACCACAGTATTTTTGACTTGTCAATAATAATTTTACAATAGTATTGCAATTTTTGTATTGGAGTTGAAAATGATTGTTTGGTGAAAGAATAAAGGAGCTTCGTTTATCGTTAAAGCTAAATCAAGTGGAATTCGGGAAAACGCTGAATGTTACAAAGCAGTGTGTTTGCAACTGGGAAAACGGAAATATTCAGCCTTCAGCGGATATGCTGATCAGGATAGCAACAAAATATTCGGTCAGCGTGGATTTTCTCTTGGGGTTAAGCCAAAACAGGGGCATAGACGTAAGCGGGCTTACAAACGAACAGATATCCCATATTCAAATGCTTATAAACGATCTGCAACAAAATAATAACGGAGAAAAGTCATAACGCTTTTTCTCCGTTATTTTTTTATTACTTAAAATACATATACACCTGGCATTTTATCATACCGTTATATAGCTTTCTGCGCTTATCGGCTTTTCGCCCGAAGCTCTTTTCAAAATCCTCGTCGGCGGTTATGACCGTGTAGCTTCTGCCCTTCATCGGAACAAATTTTTTGCCGAGAGTGCGATAAATTTTTTGAGCGTCAGTGATTTCAAGAAGCCGCTCGCCGTAGGGCGGGTTTACTATGACGGTTGCCCTTTCGGTAACCGGCTCAAAATCTTTAACGTCCGCCGCGCTAAAGGTGATAAAGCTTTCAACTCCGGCTCTTTTGGCGTTTTGCCTTGCCGTTTCAAGAGCTTCTTCGTCTATATCGGAGCCGTAGGCGCGAAAATCTATATCTGTTCGCTGCAAGGATCGCGCTCTTCTCCGTTCTTCCTGCCATATTTCGGGAGGAATTTGCCGCCAGGTATCGGAAACAAATCTGCGGCTGATTCCAGGAGCAACGTTAAGAGCCATAAGCGCGCCTTCAATGAGTATTGTTCCGGAGCCGCACATAGGATCGTAAAGAGTGTGGTAATGCCTTAAATGCGAAAGTGAGCATAGAGCGGCGGCAAGAGTTTCCTTTATGGGGGCGGCATTTGCGTCTATGCGGTAACCTCGCTTATGAAGGCCTCTGCCGGAGGTATCGATATACAGATACACGATATTTTTCATAATGGAGAACTGAATTTGATAAAGCGCGCCGCTCTCCTCAAACCACGGTACGTTATATTTTCCTTTAAGCCGTTCAACTACGGCCTTTTTTATTATGGACTGGCAATCGCTTACGCTGAACAAGTCCGAATTCAGAGAATATCCCTTAACCGGAAACTTATCGGTTTTGCCTATCCATCTCTCCCACGGCAGGGCTTTTGTACCCTGAAACAGATCTTCAAATGAATGAGCCTCAAACGAGCCTAAAACAAGAAGTATTCTCTCGGCAAAGCGAGAGCAGATATTGGCTCTGGCCAAAATATTTTCATCGCCCGAAAAAAACACTCTTCCGTTTTCTGCCCGGACATTTTGAGCATCCATTTCTTTAAGCTCATCGGCTATAAGTCCCTCAAGTCCCAAAAGGCAGGGAACGCAAAATTCTAAATCCATTTTTCACCTGTAAAAATTATTATTTGTTTATCTTCTGTTCTCTGTTTGCCATAAACTCTTTGAGCTGTGCCTGAATATCGGGGCGATCAAGTTTATAGAAGAGCATTGGTATCATACTAAGTCCAACGCATATTCCGGGGAAGAGCCAATAGGCCGCCATAATAGTGTTTCTCATACCGGAGGTAACATCGGCAAAGGACATTGTTCCAACATAGCCTGAAATACCAACCATAAATATTCCGAGGGCAACAGAGAGGGCGTTTGCGAGTTTAATTGAGAGAACAAGCACCGAATACTGAACTCCCTCGGTGCGCTTTCCGGTGGTCATTTCCTTATAGTCAACAGCGTCGCTGAGCATAACGAGCGGAGCATAGCCGTGGGGGCCGAACATAAAGTTTGTTAAAAACTGGATAATAAAGATGACCCAGAAGCTCTTTGAAGCATTACCGGCATCGTAGGAGAAAACAAAGAAAATATAAGAAGCAACGCTCACAACAAAGCCATAAATTCCGTATATCATAAATGACTTCTTTGTTCCTATCTTTTTTGCAACAACGGGAATTGTGGCAATTGAGAGAGTGCTTGTTGCCATAGCTCCAACGCCGAGAATGATGGGAAGATTTTCGCCCGAGAGGGTTATGCCGAAAAGCGTTACCTCATCAAACAATACTGCGGACGCCTGAACGCCGATAGTTACGGCTATATTTCTGCCGAAGCCCATCATATTTATAAGGAAGATTATAAGGAGCGGTTTATTGTTTTTAAGCTCCAAAAACATACTCTTTATGCTCATTTTTTGAGGCTCACTCTTGATGACCTCTTTGGTTCCTTTGAGCATTATTCCAACAAACAAAATTGCCGCAACGCCGAGAACACAGGACGAAATAAGATATTCCTTTTTTGTTATAACGGCTGAATCGGTGAGTATGCACACAACGGGAACAACCGCGTTGCAGGCAACAAGCCCAACGCTTTTAAGCATATTTGAAATGCCTGCGGCGGAGCTTTTTTCATCGGAGGAGGGAGAAAGCACGGCAAGCATACCCTGGCTCGGTATTTCGGCAAAGGACATAACAACATTCCAAAGAATAGTTGTTAAGGTTATGTATGCGTATTTCGCGGTGTCGGACTTAAAATCAAAGGCTACGAACATAACCATTGTCATAATCGCAAAAGGAATTATGCTCATTGCAACAAACGGCTTCATTTTGCCGGATTTAAAGTTAGCCGAGTCGATAATATTGCCGATAACCGGATCGGCAAATGAGCTTATGATTTTTGCAAGCAGGATTATGAGAGCGCATTTTGTCAGCTCCGCTCCGAATACTGAGGTATAAAACTGCGATTGATAGGTGTTTAGCATACCTATGAGCATCTGTATGCCGAAAATTCCGATGCCGTAGCTCAGCATTTTGCCGAAGGTCAGCGTTTTTTGCTGTTTTTCCATTGAGATTCCCTCTTCTGAATGTTTAATATATATAATTTACCATATATTGAGCCCATTTGCAACCGTAATTATTTATTAAAAAGTTGCTAAAACTTGCTGAAATTCCAAAGGGTTTTTTGGTTATTATTTCTCTTGTTTTTTTATAAAAAGGGGCTATAATTATGAGTTAATGCATACTGACACTTATAAAAGGGGTGCTATATTGACTGTTATAATTGTTGCAATAGTTGCATTCAGTTTCGGTATATTGCAGTTTTTATGCAATACCTTTCTGTTTCCCGCTGTATTCGCTGGTAAAATCCTTAAGGCCGGCGGACTCTTGTTTTTAAAACTCTGCGTTTACGCCCTGGGCTTCTGGCTGCTTTTTAAGCTGTTCAAGGCCTTTTTATTTGTAAGCTTATCGGGCTTCGGTGCGGGATTCTTTTTATTCCTAATAGTTTACGCACTTGCGAAGCTGAAAAAGAAATAAAGAGACAGCGTGAAAAATCACGCTGTCAGATATATATAGATCCCTCAAAACTTGAACAAGCATAAATTCCCTAACGGACGAATTTTTCATCACGCCTTGTAAGGCTACAACAAGGATTCATCGTGATTTTTTAATTATAGTTTGTAGCCTGAAAGGCTATGGTAATCAAAATGACCAAAACTCAAATTATTGAGGCCGCTGTGGCGGCGGTTCTGCTTGCGTGTACCTTTGCCGGGTATATATACAGTAAGAAAAAAATTACGGACGGAGCAACAAAAAAGAAAAAACGCGCCGGAAAGCTCTGGGGTATGGGAGTTATTATAAGCGCGTGGTTTTTGGCAGGGCTGTTTATATCAGTTTTCTCAGGTAAAAAAAGTCATCTTGTTATAGAATTTGAGATGTTCAGCGAGAGAATTGATGTTTTCGGAATTACTTTAGCAAAAACCACCGTTATAGGGCTTGGAGTTCTTATAGTTTTGATAATTCTTCTCATTTTGCTGAGAGTTTTCTGCATTTCAAAGTTCAAAACGGACTCCCCCGGCTATCTTCAGACTGCCCTTGAAACTGCTGTTGAATTTACGGACAACTTTGTTAAGAATGCAACCGGGGAATTCACAAAAAAGAACCTCCCTCCATTTGTGCTCAGCATTGCGATACTTATGTTCGGCTGCGCTTTTTCGGAGCTGTTCGGACTGAGGGCTCCTACCTCCGATCTGACGTTTACGCTCTCGCTGGGGCTTTGCACATTCGCACTGCTGAATATTTACGGTATAAGCAAAAACGGCGTTATAGGCAGACTTAAAAATATGGGCGGAGCGGTTCCCGCAATGAGGCCGCTTATGATACCGCTCAAGGCCGTGAGCGATATTTCGGTGCCAATTTCTCTTGCGTGCCGTCTTTTCGGAAATATGATGGGCGGAATGCTTGTTATGGATCTCTTAAAAGGAGTTCTCGGAGGCTATTCCTCAGGGCTTCCCGCTATTGCGGGGCTTTGGTTTAATCTGATACATCCCGGTATTCAGATATATATTTTTGTTACCCTTTCGCTCACGTTTATTGACGAAGCGATGGAGCTTGAATAAGAAAAAATATAATCAGGAGGAAATAATATGAATTTTATTGCAGCTGGAATCATTATGATGGCGGCGGTTATAGGCGCCGGCTTCGGAATGTGCTATGCCACATCAAAGGCAGTTGACGCGGCGGCTCGTCAGCCGGAGGCGGCAAGCAGAATACAAACCATATTGCTGCTTGGCTGCGCCCTTGCGGAATCAACAGCAATTTACGCGTTTGTTGTTTCGCTTATCCTGGCAACAGCAGGCTAAACTAATATACCAAAAGGGGTGAGATTTATGGCGGATCTTCTTTCAAAGGATATGCTCGCTGATCTCATAATCAATATAATCAATATTCTCATACTGTTTTTTGTAACGAAAAAACTGCTTTATAAGCCTGTTAAAAAATATCTCGACAAGCGAAAAGAGGCTCAGCAAACAGCCCTCAAAGAGGCGGAAGAATTAAAGCTTCAGGCGAAAGAAGAATACGAAAAATATTCGGAGCTTTTAAGAAATGCCGATGAAATAAGGTCTGCCGCCGTTAAAGAAGCTGAAAAGGAAGCTTCTTCAAAGGCACAGAGCATTATCCTTGAGGCTGAAAAGCTATCTGAGAGCATGAAGAAAATAAGCGCCGAAAATGCCGAAAAGGAAAAAGAGAAAATGCTTGCCGAGGCAAAAACGCAGCTCGGTGATATGGCGATCGGACTTTCGGAAAAGATAATCGGCAGAGAGTTTTCAGACGAGGACAACCGCAGAATTATTGACAGCTTTTTTGGGCAGTAAGGTGAAAGATATGAGAAAATGCATTATCACCGCCGCCGAAAATATGAGCGAAAACACCTTTGCCTATTTATGCGGCAGAATACTCAAAAAATACGGCGAGGACATTGAATTTACAAGAATTACCGACAATTCGATTTTAGGCGGCTTTATTATGGAGCTTGACTCGGAGGTTTGGGATCTTTCGCTTGCAACACAGCTCAACACAATAAAAGAACAAATTAAAGAGGAGGCTGAGGCCGTATGAGCGAACCCGGCATAAGCGCCTTTTTAAAAAAGAGAATAAGCGAATATCAGTTTAACCCCGTAACTTATAAAAAAGGTACGGTAATAAAATCGTCCGACGGAGTTGTTACAGTTGGAGGTATAGGCAATGCGCGCTACGGCGAGCTGCTCGAATTCGGCAACGGAGTTTTCGGTATGGCATTGGAGCTTTCGCAAGCGGAAGTAGGAGCGGTGCTTTTTGACACAGCCGAGAGCGTTCAATCGGGGCAAAGCGTTCGCGGAACAGGAATGGTTGCCCAGGTGCCTGTGGGAGAGAATCTGCTCGGCAGAATAATAGATCCCATAGGCAGACCTCTTGACGGCAAGCCTCTTTCTGCAGCAAAATACTATCCCGCCGAAAGGCCCGCTCCCTCCATAATTGACCGCAGACCTGTTGACACTCCTTTGGCAACGGGCATACTTGCTATCGACAGTATGATACCCATAGGACGAGGCCAGCGCGAACTTATAATAGGCGACAGACAAACGGGAAAAACAACTATTGCAATTGACAGCATTATAAATCAGAAAAATACAGAAGTTATCTGCGTTTACTGCGCGATAGGGCAAAAGGCTTCAACCGTTGCAGGGGTTATCGAAACGCTGAAAAAGGCAGAAGCCCTGAACTACACCGTTGTTGTTCACGCAGGAGCCTCCGACAGCGCGGCTATGCAGTATCTTGCGCCGTATTCCGCCTGCTCGGTTGCCGAATACTTTGCCGAGCAGGGAAAAGACGTTCTTATTGTTTATGACGATCTTTCAAAACACGCCGTTGCCTACCGGATGATGTCGCTTCTGCTTTTGCGGCCGCCGGGAAGAGAGGCGTTTCCGGGAGATATTTTCTATCTCCATTCAAGATTGCTTGAGCGCAGCGCGTGCCTTTCCAAGGAGAAGGGCGGCGGCAGCATAACCGCTCTGCCCATCGTTGAAACTTTGGACGGAAATATTTCGGCTTATATACCAACAAACGTTATATCCATAACCGACGGGCAAGTTTATCTTGAAAGCGACCTCTTTCATTCGGGCGTAAGACCTGCGGTAAATACAGGTCTTTCGGTGTCGAGAGTTGGAAGAGCCGCGCAAACAAAGGCAATGAAGGCGGTTTCGGGCACTCTGAGAATAGACCTCTCTCAGTACCGCGAAACTCAGATTTTTACCCGATTCGGTTCCGACCCCGACCCCGCAACCGCAAAACTGCTCAAACGCGGGTCAACCCTTATGAATATTTTAAAGCAGAGCAATTCATCTCCCTATTCGCTTTTTCAGCAGATTTGCCTGCTTATAGCGCATAAAGAAGGGCTGTTTTTGAATATTCCGGAAAAGCTTTTCAGAAACACAATAAGAGATTATCTGAGCTTTATGGAAAAAGAATGTATAAAAACGGCAAACGAAATGAACGCTGACGGCGATATGGGCGAGCAGAGATTAAATGAAATAACTGCCGCCGCAAAGAGCTTTGCAAAAGAGAGAGCATTGCTATGAGCAGTTCATTAAACGATATAAAACGACGTCTGGCGAGCGTTAATCAAACAAAGCAGATAACAAACGCCATGTATCTTTTATCCGCCTCAAGGCTCAAAAAGGCCATGGTGGGGATGGACTATATAATAGACCATATTGAAGCTATGGAGCGTTCCATGGCGGATATACTCAAACAGAACACCGGTGCGGAGCTTCACGATCAGTATTTTGAAAAATCTCCAAACGGAACGCCCCTTATAATGTGCATTATGGGCGATAAGGGGCTTTGCGGGAGTTATAATAACGACGTTGCTCTTTTAACTATGCAAAAGCTCAGCGAAACGAAAAACGCCGAAATTTGCTGTTTTGGGCAAATAGGCGCGGATTTTCTCAGAAACAAGGGTATCATCCCCGATAAGGTTTTCCCCGGCTCTTCAATGCACCCCGAATTTTCTCTTGCAAAAGAGATAGCAGAGGATCTTATCGAGGACTACCTTACTGACAACATAAACGAAGTTTACGTTATTTACACTCCCTATTCGAGGGCAGGCCGCCAAAAGCCTGTTTGCGTTCGTCTGCTGCCGTTTTTATATGAGGATTTCACTGCGTTTGACGACCATAACAAGGCGCGCCTCATATATGAGCCGGGGGCAAAAGAGGTTTTTGCGGCGATAGTTCCGTTTTACTGCGCAAGCGTGCTTTTTGATATGCTTATGGAGTCCTCCGCCTCCGAAAACTCAGCCAGAATGGAAGCAATGCTCTCGGCGTGCGAGAGCGCGGACGAAGAGATTTACGAGCTCGAAACAGAGCTGAACACCGTGAGACAGCTCACGATAACAAACGAGATAACGGAGATTTCGGCAGCCGCCGAAGCCGGAAAAAAGAGTGAGAGCCTATGACAGAGAAATACACGGGTAAAATAGTTAAGATATCGGGTCCGGTCATCGATGTTAAATTTGACGGAGATGACCTTCCTCCTATAAACGCCCTGCTGAAGGTAAAAGAGGCAAACAGATATGCCGAGATTTCAGCCCACGAGGGAAAAAGCATTGTTCGCGCTATTGCGCTGGACGCTCCCGAAGGGCTGTACTGCGGTATGGACGTTATATCCGACGGTGAGGGCATAAGAGTTCCCGTAGGAAAAAATATGATAGGCAGAGTAGTTGATGTGCTCGGCCGCCCAATAGACGGCAAGGGAGAAATAAAGGCCGAAAAAACCTTGCCTATTCACCGCCGCGCGCCTGCGCTTATTGAGCAAAGGCCCGGAGACGAGCTGCTTGAAACAGGACTTAAGGTTATTGACCTGCTTGTTCCATATCCAAAGGGCGGAAAAATAGGGCTTTTCGGCGGAGCGGGCGTTGGTAAGACCGTTCTTATAATGGAAATGATACACAATATTGCCGTTGGTCACGGCGGATATTCCGTTTTTACCGGCGTTGGCGAAAGAAGCCGCGAGGGCAACGAGCTTATGATAGAAATGCAGGAAAGCGGAGTTATGAACAAGGCTATCCTCGCCTTCGGCCAGATGAACGAACCCTCCGGCTCAAGAATGCGCGTTGCAATGACCGGTCTTACCATGGCGGAATATCTCAGAGATGAAGAAAACAAAGACGTTCTTTTGTTTATAGACAATATATACCGCTATGTTCAGGCGGGCAACGAAGTAAGCGCGCTTTTGGGCAGACTTCCGAGCGCGGTTGGATACCAGCCCACTCTCCACCAGGAGCTGGGCGAGCTTCAGGAGAGAATAGCATCAACCGACAAAGGCTCGGTAACTTCAGTTCAGGCGGTTTATGTTCCCGCCGATGACTATACCGACCCCGCTCCCGCAACTGTTTTTTCACACCTTGACGCAACAACGGTTTTATCCCGCTCTATTGCCGAGCAGGGGCTTTATCCCGCAGTTGATCCGCTCGCTTCCGCCTCAAGAGCTTTATCACCCGATATAGTTGGCGAACGGCATTACAGAACTGCTCTCAGCGTTCAGGAAACTCTTCAAAAATATGCCGATCTTAAGGATATCATCGCCATCCTCGGCATGGAGGAGCTTTCCCCCGAGGACAGACTCACAGTTTACAGGGCGAGAAAAATACAGCGTTTCTTATCCCAACCCACGTTCTCTTCCACAGCGTTTACAGGACTCCCCGGAAAATATGTTAAGCTCAGCGACACAATTGACGGTTTTGAAAAAATATTAAACGGCGAGGGAGATAACATTCCCGAGGAAGCATTCTTTATGGTTGGAACGTTTGAAGAAGCAATAGAAAAGGCAAAAACGCTTTAGTATAATTCTCAATAGTGTTTATAGAGGTTTTTATGGATAATTCCTTCAGGGTTGAAATTTACACACCAAAGGAGCTGTTTTTTGACGCAGACGCCGAATATCTGAAAATTTCGGGGCTTGACGGCGAATACGGCATAATGAAAAACCACGTTCCCACAGTTATTGCGCTTAGAGAAGGGGGAGCGGAGATAACAAAGGACGGCGAAAAACTGCGGTTTATTTTGGGCGGAGGCTATCTTGAAATGAAGGACAACCTCGCCAAAATTTTTGTTGCCGACTGCAAAAAAAATGAAAAGGCGGAATAAAGATGGAAGCTGTTATCTGCTCTTCCCTGCAAAAGATTTTTACTGCACAAAAGGATTTGCCACCTGAAAGCAATAAGCTCTTTTTGTTTAAGGGGGAAAAGGGAAATTTTCAGCTCGCAGTAAGAAACGAAACTGACGCGAAGCTGAAAATTACTGTTGAAACAAATATAGAATACAAAATTTACAGGGTAAACGAAATTTATTCGGGCTTGCCTGTCAGCACCGCAGCTGTTAACTGCACCGTGCTTCAGGGCGGAAAAGCGGGATATTATCCCGACCTTTTAACGCCGTTTTCGGGCGAATTGAACGCTCAGAAAAATATACTTTATTCATTCTGGATCGAGGTTTTTGCAGAAAAGAAGGATGAAGAGCTTAAAATTACCGTTACTGACGAAAAGAGCCGGAAAGAATTAAATGCAAGCGTTTTCGTTAATAATAACGCTCTTCTGCCTCAGGAGCTTATTTATACCGACTGGTTTCATTCCGACTGTCTTGCCTCATATTATAATGTTCCGGTTTTCAGCGAGGACTATTGGCGCATAACCGAAAATTTTATTAAAAATGCCGCCGAACATGGGATAAACTGCCTTTTAACTCCCCTCTTTACCCCTCCGCTCGATACGGAAATAGGAAAAGAGCGGCCAACTGTTCAGCTTGTGACTGTGACTAAAAAAGGATATACCTACTCATTTGACTTTTCTCTTCTAACAAAATGGATAGAAACAGCAAAAAGAAACGGAATAAAATATTTTGAGCTGTCGCACCTATTCACCCAATGGGGAGCAAAGGCCGCGCCTAAAATTATGGCGTACACCTCCAATGGCTACAAACGCATTTTCGGATGGGAAACAAAATCGACGTCACAGGGCTATATGAGCTTTTTAAGGCAGTTTGGAGCCTCACTCACCGAATACGCGCGCGAAAACGGCTTAACCGAAAGCTTTTTTGTTCACTGCTCCGATGAGCCTGGCAAAAAGGACATAAGAACCTATAAAAAATGCGCCGCTGCAATAAAAGAATACTTCGGCGAATTTACCCACATTGACGCGCTTTCGGACTATGAATTTTACGGCGAGGGGCTGGTAAAGCTGCCCGTGCCCGAAGAAGGCGCAATTGAAGATTTTTATTGCAAGGTGCCCGAGCTTTGGACCTATTACTGCTGCGGACAATATAACAACGAGCTGCCAAACCGCTTTTTTGCAATGCCCGGCATAAGAACAAGAATAATAGGCGTTTTGCTTTATAAATACAACTGCACGGGATTTCTCCACTGGGGCTTCAATTTTTACTTTTCGCAGTATTCAAAGCGGCTTTTAGATCCATTTACCGAAACAGACGCCGGAAACGCTTTTCCCTCGGGCGATTCATTTTGCGTTTACCCGGGAGAAAACGGAGAACCGCTGCCCTCTTTAAGAGAAAAGGTGTTTTTTGACGCCTTGCAGGATATGAGAGCGCTGAAAACCGCCGAAGAAATGACTTCAAGAGATACTGTTCTGGGGCTGATTGAAGAAGTTCTCGGAGATATAAACTTTAATAATTATCCTATGGACGAAAACAAACTTTTTGAACTTAGAAAAAGGCTTTTTGAATCCGCCATATAGTTAAAAAATTACTCACCTATATAAAAGGTGAGTAATTTTTTTGAAATGGAGAATGAAAAACCTGATAATTCTATTTAATTTTCAATATAACATGGTTTAGTTCCCCGCCGGCTGTTTGGTATACCACGGCAACAGTATTAAGTTCACCATTATCATCAAAGAACATTGGCAGCGAGGCAGTTATATTTTCATCTGAAATGGTTTTTTTAAGGCACTGGGCATAAGCATCGGTAATACCCGGATTATAATAATTAGTGCTCTTAAAGTTTTCTTCGGCGGCATTTTTAGCTTTTTTTATAAAATCACTTTCGGAAAGACCGACAGCTTTAAGAATCTCTGCCCCCGTTACCTCTTTTTCTGTTTTCACATTGAAGTTATAAACAGAATAATCTCTATATGATTCCGACATATAATCTGCGTAAGTTATAACTATTGAAAGGATATCGTTATATAAATACGATTCCCAATTTACCTTGTCCCATATGCTGCACTCCGACTCATAGCTCTCAATAGCTCTTTCAATCATTTCATCGTATTTATCAACTATCCTTTTGTTTATATTCTTTGCCGAATCGCCGCTGCTTTTAAGCTGAGGCAAACGCAAAACATATTCTTCTTCGGGCTGTGACTTATCGTCATACGGTCTGAATGTTCCTTCGAAGGAGTATTTTTCGGTTATGAAGTCAGTTTCAATCTTGGCGCCGGTTTTTAAGGTATATTTTTTAATGTGATCTTTTTTTATTTTAATAATCTCATATTTGTAATCGGCTTCACCGGCCTGACCTATTTCAACAACAGCGTTAAGAGTTCCGTTATCGTAAATAAACATGGGGGTATTTATGCTTATGTTATCTTCCGAAAGCATATATTCAAGTCTTTCCGCCCTAATTTCTTCAGCATTCTCCATATCGCCGAAATCAACCTCGGAGAATAATTCCTCTGCTTTCTCCTTTGCCTTTGAAATAAAGTCATTTTCGCTTATTCCGGCTATTTTAAGAAGTTCGGAATTGGGAACTGCCTTTTCGGTTTTAGTATCAAAAAGATAAACCGAATAGGTTTTATAATAGTGGGCAAAATTATCATCAACAATAACAAGCGAGAGCAAATCTCCGTATATATGAGCCTGCCAGTAAATGTTATCGTAAAACATATCGGAATTCTGGGCACATTCCATTTGTTCTTTTATAAGGTTTTCATATTTACCGATAATTTCGTTGTTTATTTCCTTAGCCGCAGAGCTTGTTGATTTTAATTGCGGTAAACGGAACTTATATTCCTGTTTTTCGTTCCCGACTGTTCGTTCACCCTCATAATGATATTTTTCATAGATGTGATCATTTTGGACTTCCTCAACTTCAATCAAAGCCCTCGTTTTTTCTTCGTCAGAAGCAGACTCACCGGAATTATCAATATTCTCTGTTTGATTTGACGGCGTTGGCTGTTCAGGTTTTTCTTGTTTTCCCTTGCAAGCCGTAAATGCAGTCAGTATCAGCAGTAAGCTTAAAATGATTTCAATTGTTTTTTTCATAAGTTGTTTCTCCTTCTGTTTTTATTTTATGGAACCGATCATTTTTCACTTTATAGCAATATATCAGCTGCAAATAAAGAATGATTCATCAACCTCCGTATGTTTAGTGTCAATTTTTTAAAAAAGGTGACAGCTATTTTTAAAAAATTAAAAAATACCGCCGAAATCAAAGGAAGTCTTTTGATCGCCGACGGTATTTGCCGTTTTTTTATTTTATTGATGCCGCAAATTCAAGTGTTGTATTAAGATCAAAATCAAAATAAATACGGTAATCGGTATTATTATCCCTATATCTGACTATGTAGTAGCCGTCCTCATGTTCAAAAACAAATACATCCATTCCGTTTGCACTTACAATTGACACCGGTTTTGCATTTAAGGCGGCGTAGATTCTGTCAAGTTCCCCATCATCAGGATAATGATCAATTATCATATCCACCCTATGTCCGTCATACTCGAGAGCTATAATCGCAGATGTATAGGAAAGGGTATGTTTATAACTAATGCTTGTTACGGTGCAATCAAGATATGTGAGATATTCGGGAAATGTAACGGGCGCAATTCCGTTATCGGCAAGCTCTTTAACAAGGGCTGTATCGGCAAGTGCATACCCGTCGGCGCTTGTATCGGCTTGCTTCAATCGATAATCAATACTATTTCCGTTAAACAACTCGTAAATCATCCGGGGTATACTTATATTGAAAACGTTTGCAGATACAGTCATTGTGGAAATTACGGCTATAACAGCCACAACGGCCGCAACAAGCAAAACCTTTCTCGGCTTATAAACAGTTCTTTTATGTTCATTCCCCTCGCCGTCTTTGGATTCAAGAAGCTCAAAGCAAAAGTCAATATAATCCGCGTCCGCCGCATCGGGTCCTTTTTCGACCTCCTTTTTAATCAGGTTTTTGATCTCATCCTTAGATAAATCCGCAAAACCCGAATAAATTGTTTTTTTCAGTTTGTTTTTATTATTTTTAACGCTCACAAGAAGCCCTCCGTATGTATAGAGTTACATTTTTCAAAAAGGTGACAGTTTCTTTCAAACTTATTCAAAATTTTTTATTTTATCTTCTAACTTCTGTTTAAGTCTTGAATGCCGCTTTTTTACTGCATCCACCGAAAGCCCCAATTTTTCGGCTATTTCCTTTAACTTTTTCTTTTTACGGTAATATAACATATATAATATTTTTTCGTCGCTGTTAAGCGTTGATATTATTTTAGCCGCTCTTTCCTCTATCATCTCGTCCGTGACCATATTTTCAACATAATCCGGCTCGTAAGTGAGCGTGTTTTCCAGAGCGGCGTCCTTTTCTTCATTATCGGCAAAGCTATACTCATTTCGCTTTAGCTTGTTTCTTATTTCCTTATTCCCGTGATTGAGAGCGACCGCATAAAGCCAGGACTGATAATTTTTTATTTCCGTGCCGTTTTTTAAGCTGTTATAAAGGGCAAGGTAGGCATCCTGCACAATATCCTCAGCGTCGGCATATTCACATTCAAAATAGAGCAAGCAATGGTTGATCAGCTTATTTCTGTAGGCTTCGCAGAAAACAAGAATATCATCAACATCTGCACCTTTAGCAGGCGAAGAAGCTTTAACTAATCGCATTTTCGGTTTTGATCCTTTCTCTATCCTCTTACGATATGTTTATTTGGTTATACTAGTATAAAGTAAGTATTTTTTATTGTCAAGAAATATGCAACTTCCAGATAAACAAGAAAAAAACCGAGGCGAAAGCCTCGGCTTTATTCTTTTGATACTAAATCAAACTTCATTAGACAGCGCGTGTTACCTTGCCTGAGCGCAGGCAGCGTGTGCAGGCATAAACTCTGCAGGGAGTGCCGTTTACAACAGCCTTAACTCTCTTAACGTTGGGCTTCCAGGTTCTGTTTGATCTTCTGTGTGAGTGCGATACCTTGATACCGAACTGAACGCTCTTACCGCAATAATCACATTTTGCCATTTGAGCACACCTCCTTTTATATTAAGGGCAACCCCTTTTTAAATCAGCAAACGATATAATAGCAGAAAAAAACAAGAATTGCAAGTGTTTTTTAAATTTTTTTACGATAAAAAGTGAATAAACAGTCCGCTTAAGAGCTTTGGCTCAAACCAAGTTGATTTGGGGGGCATTATTTTTCCGTTATCAGCTATATTCATAAGCTCCTCTATAGAGGTTGGATACATTGAAAACGCAATAGCCATATCCTCACTGCAGCGTTTTTCAAGCTCTTTCAGTCCCCTGATACCGCCCACGAAATCTATGCGCTTATCTGTTCTCGGGTCGCCTATACCGAAAATCGGCTCGTTTACAAGGCTTTGCAGAATGCTTACATCAAGGCTTTTAACAGCGTCCGTTTCATCGGCAATGCCGTCCTTAAGAGTTAGCTTATACCATTTATTTTTATAATACATTCCGAAAATATGACGGGCTTCGGAAGAAACGGGAACGGCAGCCTCTTCAACCGAGAAAAACTCCGAAATTTTACCGAACATTTCATCATCCGTTAAGGAATTAGTGTCCTTTATAAGGCGGTTATAGTCAAGAATTTTCAGCTCATCGGCACAAAAGAAAACCGACAAAAAGAAGTTAAATTCCTCATCTCCCTTATAATCCGGGAATTCTTCCCTTCTTTTAAGGGCAACCTTAACAGCCGAAGCGGCTCTGTGGTGTCCGTCGGCTATATAGAGACAGTCTATGTTTTTAAAGGCCTCAACTATTTTTTCATTGTCGGTCTCATCAATTACCCATACCGTGTTTTTAACGTCACCCTCGGAAATAAAATCATATTCGGGCTGTCTGACAATATAATCGGATATGAGGTTTTTCAGCGTTTTATTCTCTCTGTAAGCAAGGAAAATGGGACCGGTGTTAGCGTTGCAGGTGTCAACGTGGCGGATCCTATCCTCCTCCTTATCGGCTCTTGTAAGCTCGTGGCGCTTAATAACTCCGTTTAAATAGTCGTCAACGCCGGCGCAGCCAACAATGCCGTGCTGAACGCGCTCTCCCATTATCTGGCGGTAAATATAAAATCGCTCCCCTGCTTCCCTGAAGCATACGCCGTTTTCAAAATAGGCATTCAGATTTTCAGCGGCTTTTTTATACACCTTTTCGCTGTAAATATCCGTTCCGGCAGGAAAATCTATCTCGGCTCTGTCAACTCTTAAAAAAGTGAGGTCGTTTTTTTCGGCGCGGGAGGCAGCTTCTTCGGTGTTCATAACATCATAAGGAAGAGCTGCAACCCTCCCTGCAAATTCTTTTTTAGGTCTGCCCGCTTTAAATGGCTTAACTGTTGACATTGTTATTCTCCTTTACTCTGAAATTGCATCATAAAAATATAATCTGCTGCCTCCTCCGAGATAGTGAACTCCCGAAACCCCGCCTAAACAAATAAGGCACGAATTCTCCTGCCAGATCGGCAAAACCGCAGCGCTGTCAATCAGCAGATTCTCGGCTTCTCTTAAACGTGAGGAATAGTCAGCTGAGGCGGTAAATCTCAGCGCGGAAACGGCAGAATCCAGTTCCTCGCTCTCGATAAAACACAAACTGTTCTTATCAGATACTGAAAACTGAGAAAAATATGCAAACGGGGCGAAATATTCCGATTTTATCGGATAGAGAGCAATATCATAATCCCCGCTTTTAACTCTTTTTTCAAGCTCATCGGCCGAAACAGCCTCAATTCCAACGCTGATATGTATGCCGAAAATCTGCTGCCAAACCTGGAGCAGCCGCCTTAGGGAATTATCAAACCGCTCTTCACACAGAAGGCTGAAGCTCAGATCTGTTTTTTGCAGTTCATCAAGTCCTTCTTCAATTAAAGACACCGCCTCGCTCTCGCTGAAAGCGTTTTTATAAGCGGAGGAATAGCCCGATGAAAACGGATAAAGAGAATTTACCTTCTCCATATTGAAATCGGAACAGAGAATTGAGGGGTCGGTTGCGGCAATAAAAGCAGAGCGGATTTTTTTGTTTGCCAGATCGGGATTTGCAGAATTAAAAATAAAGGCTCTTAAAATGTTTGGAACAGTCAGATTATAGCTGTTTTTTATGTTTAGCGTATCGCAGTCGTATTCGCTGACAAGCGCGCCGGAATATAACTTATCCGAGAGCTTTTCTTTAAGCTTTTCGCCGTCAACGCTGCTGTAAAGCCATATAACATCGGTTTTTGCGGCGTGTTCGCCCGAATAATCGGGGTTTTTTGCCATACGAAATGCGTTATCGTCAAAACGGGTAAGATAAAACGGGCCGTTTGACATAATATACTTTATAAGGAGTCCGTATCTTCCGCCGGTGGCCTCAAAAAAAACTTCGTTACAGGGCATACATACAGGTTCGCTGAGCGTTTCAAGAAAGCCTGCTTCCGGCTCTTTCAAACTTATTTTCAGAGTATATTTGTCGGCGGCGGTAACACCGAGAGAGTCGGTATCGGCTTCGAGAGAGGCTATTTCATCAAAACCGGTTATGTTCGATAAAAGATAGGCATCCTTTGAGCCTGTGACCGGATCGCTTGCGCGCTTAAGAGCAAACTCAAAATCATATGCCGTAACCTCGGGGGCAAAATCCGCCGGGAGCTTTTCGCCAAGCTCTTTTTTTGACGTATTCGATAAATGCCAGAGATTTCCGGAACGAAGATAAAAGGTGTAAGTAAGGCCGTCGGGGCTTATTTCCCAGCGTTCCGCGGCTCCGGGAATTGCTTTGCCGTTTTCGTCAATATAAACAAGCCCTTCAAAGCAGTTTCTTACGACAATACTCACAGCCCCATCCTCGGCTATTTGCGGGTCAAAGCTCGATGATGAACCGTTTACGGCAAAATAAAGCGCCTTTATATCGCTTTTTTTGCACGACGAAAAAAGGCATACAATTAAAAGTATGCAAAGAAAAACGGAAAAAGCTTTTTTCATCGTATCACCTGCCTTTATTTATTTTAGCAGAATAAAAATGCTTTTTCCATAGGTTATGATAAATTTTAAAAATTTTTGTTTTTAACTGTCCCATAAATGGGCTTTACCTTATAATAAAATTTTGGTATTATTATAAAAAAATGTTTTTACGGAGGTAAATTATGCCCGCTGAAAATTTGCTGATTATAATAGGGAGCGTTGCCGTTTTTTTGCTTATTATTATTGTTATCAAACTTTTTACAGGGAAAAAAGACGAAAGCGACCGAAATTTTGCCGCTGTCAACAGGTCAATAGAGGAAACGAGGAACGATATAAAAAATGTTAAAGCCGATCTCATAAACGAAAATGAGAGAGTTAAAAACGAAGTGAACGCCGCTCTCGGTAATTTAGCAAACAAAACCGACGCGTTTACACAGCAAAACCATGCCACTCAGATCAAAGTTACCGAGGGGCTTGCCTCAATGCAGGAAAAAATAAACGCCTCGGGAAAAGAAAATGCTGAGGCTGTAAGCCGGGCCATAGAAAAGCTGCAGCAGTCAAACGAAAAAAAGCTGGATGAGATGAGAGCCACGGTTGACGAAAAGCTCACGGGAACGCTGAACGAACGGCTGGATTCATCCTTTAAGACTGTTTCCGAACAGCTTTCAAACGTATATAAATCGCTGGGCGAAATGCAGCAGATCTCAGGCGGAATAAACTCCTTAAACCGCGTTCTTTCGGGAGTTAAAACAAGGGGTAACTGGGCTGAAACTCAGCTTGAGGGACTGCTTGATCAGATAATCCCCGGAATGTATGTTAAAAACTACCGCCCCGGAAACTCAGGAGAGGTTGTTGAATTCGCCGTCACCATTCCCTCCACGGACGGCGGACAGGCGGTTTATATGCCGATCGACTCAAAGTTCCCTATGGAAGATTATTTAAGGCTCTGCGACGCTTCCGATGCGGGTGACGCCGAAGCGGTTATCGCTGCGAGAAAGGCGCTTGAAGCAAGAGTTGCTCTCCAGGCAAGGGAGGTTAAAAAATATATCGTTCCGCCTGAGACTACCCCCTTTGCAGTTCTCTATCTTGCAACCGATTCGCTCTATGCCGAAGTTGTATCGTCAAAGTCAAACTTAGCGGATAAGCTCCACAGTGAATATAATATTCTCTTAACCGGCCCCTCAACCGTTACCGCGCTGCTCTCATCCCTTGCAATGGGCTTCAGAACAATTGCGCTAAACGAAAAGGCCAACGAGGTTATGAAGCTGCTCGGCGCGGCGAAAACACAGTATGATAAATTCGCGGAGGCTCTTGAAAGCGTGAGAAAAAATATTGACGCGGCAGGAAAAAAGCTTGACGCGGCGCAGCACAGAAACGAGATGATAGTTAAGAGCCTTAAAAACGTTGAAAGTCTGGATGCGGATATTTCGGAGAATTTGCTGAATTAAAACTTTAACATTGCATTTTTTCGGAAAATATAGTATACTATAAAAAAAATTGGAGGCAAGCCTATGAGATATCCGGAAATCATAAAAAAACTATCGCTTGAAGAAAAAGCCGCGCTTTGCTCAGGCAAAGACTATTGGCACGTAAACGGAATAGAAAGCGAGGATCTTCCGAGCATAATGGTGTCGGACGGCCCTCACGGACTCAGAAAACACAACGATAAAAAAGAAAAGACCGACGTTATGGGATCCGTTCCCGCGGTTGCATTTCCAACCGCATCGCTCACCGCCTGCTCCTGGGATGAAGATCTGCTGTATAAAATGGGAGAAACTCTCGGCGAAGAATGCCTTGCGGAGCAGATATCCGTTTTGCTCGGTCCCGGAATGAACATAAAACGCTCGCCCGTTTGCGGCAGAAACTTTGAATATTTTTCCGAAGATCCTTATCTTGCCGGAAAAATAGCCGCCGCGTTTATTAAGGGCGTTCAGAGCAAGGGCGTTGGAACCTCGCTTAAGCACTTTGCCGCAAACAATCAGGAAACCAGAAGAATGACAATAGACACTGTTGCCGATGAGAGAACTCTCAGAGAGATATATCTCGCCGGTTTTGAGACCGCAGTTAAGGAGGCAAAGCCTTGGACCGTTATGAACGCTTATAATAAGCTCAACGGCACCTACTGCGCCGAAAACGACTGGCTTTTAAACGGGGTTCTCAGAAAAGAATGGGGCTTTGACGGAGTTGTTGTTACCGACTGGGGCGCGGAAAACGAGATAGACAGAGGTATTGCCGCAGGACAGAGCCTTGAAATGCCCGGCTCAAACGGTCTCGGAGCCAAAAAGCTTATAAACGCCGTTCAAGACGGTACACTGAGTGAAAGTGACCTCGATGAGCAGGTCGATAATATAATTGACCTGCTTATAAAAGCAAAGGCCTCATTAACAGAGTGCGAATACGATAAGGCTGCCCACCACGAAATAGCCCGCGAAATAGCTGAAAACTCAATGGTTCTGCTTAAAAACGAAGATAATATTCTTCCTCTGAGCAAAAACCAAAATATATGCCTTATAGGCGAGCTTGCAAAAAGCCCGCGCTATCAGGGAGCAGGCTCCTCGCAGATAAACGCCAAAAACATTGAGAGCGCGTTTGACGCATTGATGAAGAACGGCGAAAACTTTGTTTACTGCCGCGGCTATGACAAGATGAAGGACGTAACCGATCTCAGCTTGCTCAAAGAGGCGGTTGAATGCGCAAAGGGCACCGACGTTGCAGTTGTGTTTATAGGCCTCACCGACGAATATGAGAGCGAGGGCTTCGACAGAGATTCTCTTAAAATTCCCCAAAGCCATATTGACATAGTTAACGCCGTTGCTGCAGCAAACAAAAACACAGTTGTTGTTCTTTCGGGCGGCGCACCGGTTGAAATAACCTGGGATAAAAAGGTGAAGGGCATATTAAACGCCTATCTCGGAGGCGAGGCTTCCGGCGCGGCGGTTGCAAATATTCTCTACGGCAAGGTAAATCCCTCGGGCAAGCTTGCGGAAACCTATCCCGTTAAGTTCAGCGATAATCCTTCATATTTCTATTTCCCCGGAACAAGAAAGAGCGTTGAATACAGAGAAAGCATTTACGTTGGCTACAGATATTACGATAAAATAAATATGCCCGTTAAATATCCCTTTGGCTACGGTCTTTCCTACACAAGCTTTGAATACTCCGGCTTAAAGCTTTCAAAGAAAAAGATAAAGGACACCGACACTCTCAAGGTCAGCTTTAAGATAAAGAATACCGGAAAAGCGGCAGGAGCAGAAATTGCCCAGCTTTATGTTAAGGACACCGAGAGCACAGTTTTCCGCCCCGAAAAGGAACTTAAGGGGTTTAAAAAGGTATTTTTAGAGCCGGGCGAGGAAAAGGAAGTTTCTATCCAGCTTGATAAACGCGCATTTGCCTATTATAACGTAAACATTCACGACTGGCACGTTGAGAGCGGCAAATTTGAGATAATGATAGGCGCGTCCAGCCGCGATATAAAGCTCTCTGCTGAAATTGAGGCTGAATCTACCTTGAATGACATCGAAATTCCCGATTTAAGGCAGAGCGCCCCCGTTTATTATACCGGCGAAATAAGCGAAGTAAGCGATGAGGAATTTGAGGCACTTATAGCAAAACCCATTCCTTACACAGACAGCGATGAAGAGATAAGAATAACTCTCAATTCCTCTTTGGAGGAAGCCGACGGCACTCCGGCGGGCAAAAAGATAAACGCGCTGCTTGTTGCAATGTTCAGAGCGATATCAAACGGCAATCCTGCGCAGGAAAAGATGATGACCTCTATGGCGCTGCAAATACCGATCCGCTGCTTTATTTCAATGAGTATGGGCGTGTTCACCGAGGATATGGCATACGGACTTTGCAGAATACTCAACGGCGAAGGCACCATGAAAGGAATCTCGGAAATTCTCGGCGGCATAGGCGAAGCTGTAAAGGGCATAGGCCCGCTTATGAGCTCAATTTGATTATTTACACAATAAAGGACGGCTTTATGTCGTCCTTTATTCTTGGAGGAAATATATGAAAAAAATAATTACGGCGTTTGCAGCTATATTTGCTCTTTTTGCGGCAGTGTGTTTGGCGGCGTGCGAAAAACCTTCGTCTGCAGAAAGCGAAAATATAAAAAATCTATCCGCATATGATCTTGAAAACAGCCTGTATCTTCAAAACGAAGTAATGCCCGACACCTGGGTATTCACCGACGGACTCGGACGCGTTTCGCTTACTAACTCCGAGGTTGGAGATTTGAAAGAAAATAAAACTCTCGCCCTTTTTTATTGGACGTGGCATACGGGTCAGGCTGACGGCTGCGATTATTTTAATGTGCAGGAATTTTTGGATGAGCAGGCGGCAAAAGGAATTGACCTGAGCGGAATTATAAACGACTACAGCTATCCCTTATGGCCTATCGGCACAAATATAAAGCACTTTTGGGATAAGCCGATTTTCGGCTACTACCGCACCGACGACACCTGGGTTTTGAGAAAACATGCCGAAATGCTCTCAAGCGCGGGAGTGGACGTTATTTTCACCGACAACACAAACGGCACTTTCACCTGGCAGGACAGCTACACTCCCCTGTTTGAAACCTGGCAGCAGGCTCAAAAGGACGGGATCAACGCGCCTAAGGTTTCGTTTATGCTCCCATTCAGCTCGGGAGAAAACACTAATACACAGCTCAGAAGCCTTTATGACGATATTTTTATGAGCGGCAAATACCGCTCGCTGTGGTATTATCTGGACGGCAAGCCTATGCTGATGGCTCACATAAACAACGACACAGATAAGGAAATATCGAAATTCTTTACCTTCCGCAAAAACGTTCCGGGCTATACCGACCGCTCATCAAAAGCGAAGAACTGGGGCTGGCTCTCTATGTATCCTCAAACGGTTTATTATTCATCTTTTCTTCAAAAGCTCCTGAAAAATCCCGAGCAGATATCCGTAGGAGTAGCGCAGAATCATAATCACGTTACCGGCAAGCTCTCGGCTATGAACGGAGAAAACACCGCCGACCGCACTTACACTTCCTCCGGCTACGACACCTCCGAAAACGCTCTCCTTTTCGGCGCGAACTTAAACGAACAGTTTACCTACGCTCTTGAGATCGACCCTCAGGTAATCTTTGTTACAGGTTGGAATGAATGGATAGCGGGAAGATATGATGAATGGGAAAATGTTAAAAACGCTTTCCCCGATGAGTTTAACGCTCAGGCAAGCAGAGATATCGAACCCTCAAGAGGAGTTTTGAAGGATCACTATTATTATCAATTGGTAAACTTTATCCGCAGCTATAAAGGCGCAAGAGCCATACCCGCCGCCTCCCCGGAAAAAACGGTTGACATTACCGCCGATATAAGTAATTGGAATGATATATCCCCGTATTATGCTTCATACATAGGCGGAAAGGAGAACAGGAGCGCTAAGGGCTACGGCGATCTTTTCTATACGGAAAATTCCGGCAGAAACGACATTATAGGCGCGCAGATTTCAAGGAACGGCGAAAACTTATATATTCTAGTTGAGTGCGCTGAAGATATAACGCCTTACAGCGACCCGCTCTGGATGAACATACTGCTCGATACAACACTTGAAAATGACGGTTGGTGCAGTTTTAATTATGTTATAAATAAAACCTCGCCGAAAGACGAAAACACGGCCGTACTAGAACGCTTTACCGGGAAAAACTATGAAAGCGAAATAATAGCAGACGTAAATTATAACCTTCGGGGCAGATATCTGCAAATAGAAATCCCTCGATCGCTTCTCGGCATTCCGGACGGAGATTTCACCCTCAGCTTCTGCATAACCGACAACGTCCACGATGAGAACGCCAAAGACGAATTCAGCGGAGATATTCTTGATTTTTATTGCTCCGGAGACGTTGCCCCGGGCGGAAGATTCAAATTCTGCTATAAAACAAATTAACGGTTTTTTCCCAAAATTCTTTATATATAATATAAAATTCCGACCTTCCCTGAGGGTCGGAATTTCGTTAAAATAGATAAATATGCAAAAAACATTTGATTTATTCGGAAGAATGTGGTATTGTATGGAGGTTATTGAATAAACGGAGCCGTTTTTGTTTATCTCAATAAAAAAAATTTATAAGTGCTTTTTCTTTTGGAAAGGAAAGATTTGTTTGAGTAAGCTGAAAAAATGCTTGATTATGCTTTTGATTTGCATAGTGCTGATTTCGGTATTCCCTGCGGTTTCTTTTGCGAATCAGTCAAGATACTATAATTTCAGAACCAATTATACTTTAACCGGCGATCCCGTTTCCGATATTGTTGCGGTTGCCGCTGCTCAGCTCGGGGCTAAGCAATCCGAACTGGGATACACCGAGGACTGGTGCGATAATTTTATTTCCGACTGCGCGATAATAATAAATCAGGCCGATGCGATCCCCCAGGGAGGAAATGTTACAGACTTTCTTAAAAAACTGCTTGACGCCGGCGCAAAGTATGTTTCCTCTCCTCAAAAGGGAGATATTGTTATTTTCCGTGACAAAGGAATTTGTTCCCACGCGGGGCTGATGGTTGACAGCGCAAACTGCATAAACGGCAACTTCGGCAAAATAGGCTACCGTCAGGTTAAACAATATACATATTCTTCGGTTAAATCCCATAACGGCTGGACCTGCACATTTTTAAGACCGAATTATTCAACAGTATATCCTCTAAACGTCAATATTACCGTTGACGGAGAGCAGCAGGGATCTGGCTTTGACAAAGCAACCTTCGATTTATATTTAAACGGCGATAAAATCGTCAATGACGTATCTGCTTATTCCTATAATCATATCTCCGATTCATCGTATACCGTAAAAGATATTAAAATAAGCGGCTGCTATGTTCTCAAAGGCGACAGTTCTTATTCGGGAACTCTGACCTCCGATACCGCAGTTACGATTCCCCTTGAAACGAATCACGCTTGGAACAGCGGAAAGATAACCGAAAAAGCAACCTATTTTAAATCCGGAGAAAAAACATATACCTGCACCGTTTGCGGAGAAAAAAACACAGAAATAATACCGAAAAAAACCATTGACACCGATCCGGTTGAGGAGAGAAACGGCATAGCCTACGCTTATCCCGAGCTTACCGCACTGGAAGTTATAGCGGAATTCGGTTCAAAAACAGTTATACTGAAAGCCGACGGCACTAAGCTTAAGAACAGCGAAACGGTGGGTTCAGGTATGACGCTCGTCAAATCGGACAAAACGGAAGAAACAATTATAGTTAAGGGCGATATTGACGGAAACGGCAAAATTGACGCAGCCGATGCGCGCTTTGCCCTTAGAACAGCGGTTAATCTTGAAAAACCAAACGATTGGCAGAAAAATGCCTGCGATGTGGACGGAGAGAGAGGCGTAACTTCATCAGATGCCCGCCTGATGCTTCGCGCAGCGGTGGAGCTTGAAACTCTTATCTCTGTTGATATCAACAACTGAAACA
>JAFLUL010000025.1 GCA_022508845.1 Oscillospiraceae bacterium
AATCTTTTGTATCGCGCAAAAAAGGAGCTTCGCGCTCTTCTCGGAGAGGATAAGGAGCTGTTAATATGAGAGATATAAATGAATATACAGCGGAAGTTTTTCGCCGCAGCGAAAAAAAGCTGAAAGAACGAAAAAGAAAGCGCAGCCGTATTTTAGCTATGAGCATTCCGATGTGCCTTATCATTACGCTGTGTTTAGTAATGAATTTACCGAAAATGCTCAATGAAAATATGAATAATGCCCCAAACGATGAGGCATGTGAAAATCTTGCAGGCGAATCGGCGCCTGAACTTTCACCGACTGAAGCTTCAACCGGAGCGCAGAACAACAACTCTTCATCGCAGCTTTACAGCCTTAACGCATTTGACAGCTTTAGCTTTTCGCTTACCTGGAACTGTTACGGAGTAAGCTCTTATAACAGCGAAACGGGAGAGCTTATTAAAACAACCGACGCCACCCATCCCGAGGATTATATCACAACATATTTCTTAACCGATGAGCAAAAGCTGGAGATATATAATCTGATCACAGACCTTAATATGGCGTCATACCCCGATAAATACGATCCGCACGGGGACGGCTTAAAATCAAGCCCATCTATGACCTTGATTTTAACCGTTAAAGATCATATAAGCGAAAAAACCATTGCCGCCGAAGACATTGCATTAACATTTGAATCGGACAACAAAGCAGGCCAGAGGTTTTTAAGCACTTGCGAAGCTATACAGAACATACTGACTTCAACAGACGCCTGGCAGGCTCTTCCCGATTATGAATTTCTGTATGAATGAGAAGGAAACGCTATGAAAAAAACACGTTTTGGTTTTATCATTATAAGTATTATTCTTATCTGTTCAACCGCCGTTAATTTAACCGGCTGCGAAGCTGTAACAAAGGCGGAAAACCTTATGAAGGGTATAAAGCCTAATGAAATAAACAGAACTGAAGAAATAACGGATAAAAACGCCGCGGTTACCGATTTTGCGGTTCGCCTGTTTCAGAAAAGCGAAGTCAGCGGCGAGAATACCCTTATTTCTCCCCTATCGGTTCTTTGCGCTTTGGCAATGACCGCGAACGGAGCGGAAAACAGAACGCTTCAACAGATGGAAAATGTTCTCGGAATGAAAACAGAGGATCTTAATCTATATCTTTTGAGTTTCATCAAAAACTTGCCGCAGGACGAAAAGAATAAGCTCAGTCTTGCAAATTCGATCTGGTTTACAGATAACGAAAGCTTTACCGTAAATAAAGACTTTTTGCAGACTAATGCCGACTACTTCGGCGCGGATATTTATAAGGCCCCATTCAACCGGCAGACCTGCAAAGATATCAACAACTGGGTAAAGCAGAAAACTGATAAAATGATACCTGAGATTTTGGATGAGATACCCGAGGATGCTGTTATGTATCTTGTTAACGCCCTCGCATTTGAAGCAGAATGGTCAAAAATTTACGAAAAGCACAATGTCAGAGACGGCGAATTCACAAAAGAAGACGGAGAAAAGCAGAAGACGGATTTTATGTACGGCACCGAAACCACCTATCTTGAAAGTGAAAACACCGTGGGCTTTATTAAATATTATAACGGCAGAAAATATGCATTTGCCGCTTTGCTGCCGCATGAGGGCATCAGCATATCCGACTACATTGCCTCTCTGAGCGGTGAAGAACTAAACAATATGCTTAAAAATGCGCAGAATACAACCGTTTATACGTCCATTCCTAAGTTTGAAACCGAATATAACATTGAAATGTCGGAAATTCTAAAGGGAATGGGGATGCCTCTTGCCTTTGACGGAAAAAACGCGGAATTTCAGGGGCTTGGAACCTATGCTGACGGTAGAATATATATCGGCCGTGTTCTTCATAAAACCTTTATATCTGTTGGCGAAAAAGGAACAAAGGCCGGCGCGGCAACGGTGGTTGAAATGCTCAATGAGAGCGCTGCTTATGAAGCGGAAGAGCCAAAGCGCGTGTATCTTGACAGACCCTTTGTTTATATGCTCATAGACTGTGAAAACAATATTCCGTTCTTTATGGGAACTATGATGAAAAACCCATAATTTAATAAAGCATTTTCAAGAGCAAGGAAGGTTTTTATAAAAAAATATTATCAATTTGTTTGGCAATTTTAATGGTTTTTGCAGTGTTCCAAGGTGCTGTATTTGCCGAAAACGAAGAATATACCCCTGACGACCGCTGGTTATGGAGCGGCTGTGATCCAATGGATGTTTCCGCTGCCAATCTTGTTATAGATATGTTTTTAATGTATCAGAATAGTGATTCTGACGAAGATCCTCTCAATAATTTTAAGGATTCCGGTCTGCTCGATGACGATGAGATAAGGGAAATGCTGTTAAGTCTTGCCCGGGGCGATGACCCTTTAAACTGGATAATAATGGGCGATGTTAACGCCGACAATGAAGTAACAGCCTCAGACGCCAGAGAAACGCTCTTAATGGCTGTTGGATTCTATGATTTTCGCACAAAAGACAGTGCGTATTTTATGGCGGCGGATATTGATAAAGATAATGTTATTACCGCAGCCGATGCCCGCATTATTCTTCGCGCCAGCGTTGGATTAGAAGAACTTTAAGCAGGGATAATAATATGCAGAAGAGGACAAGGGTTTACCCTTGTCCTCTTCTGTTTTCTGTTTAATTATTTATCTTTTTCTAAGCCTTTTTTCTGCTTCTTTGCTCTCGCGGTCATATTTTCTTTCGAGTGCGAGGGCTTCATCCTTTTCGCGTTCTGCCTGAAGGCGGGCATTTCGGGTGGAAACAACATCATCATAATCGGATATTATTGAATCAATATCGTTATATCCCTCATAGAGCTCCAAAGTGCGCTTTGCTGCAAGATAGGGGGCGGCGGTGAGGGCGTAAATATTACGCTCTTTATTTGCCTGCTTCATAGCCTTTCTTCTTATCTTGGCCTGTTCCTTTGTTTCGTCGGGAAGATTATAAGCGTCCTCATATTTTTGCGGATCATATTCGATTATATTGCCGTTTTTATAGTGTTTTGCCGCAAGGGACGCGGATTTCAGAATCTGATGGGCGTTTCTTACTTCCTGGCGTCTCCATATGCGCTCTTCTCTGATTTCTGAAGAGGGCAGCTCGTTTGCAAGGGCAACAATGTATTCGGCGTTCTCATAGAAATGCTGAGGTCCTCCGGCAACGATCGCGCGGCAGAGTTCAAGCTGTTTTTTCCCGAATTCAGTGGTGAAACGGTTTAACTCGCGCATAACGAAATCGGCTATTTCAACTTCTTCATTAAAGATTTTTGCATCTTCAATAGCCTGTTTCGCCGCTTTGACCGCTTCTGCTCTCGCCTTCTTCTCTTCATCTGTATCGGCCTTTTGGCGTCTTGCCTCGGTCACAGTTTTTCTGTGGGGAACAGCGAGCTTTTCTTTTCCTGCATATTTTCTTGCCTTTATAATAGCCTCACAGCCGTCAATATATGCGCTGTCGTCCATATCCGCGCTTGCGTCCTCAACAATGGTTCTTATGCGAATGGCCCTTATCATACTCTTCTGACCTGTTTCGGATATATCGTAGGCAAACCAAGGAAGAACGTCGATTGCCGCGCCTACCATAGAAATTTTAAGCAGCGTGTCCATAAGCGGGAACAAAACGCAGTTTGCGTTTAGCTTCTGCTGATCCAAGGGCAGGTTTTCATCGTAGTTTTCATAAACATCGAGAACGGAATAATCGTTGCCGTCAAAGCCCTTTCTTCTGTATACCCACGGGATAAACAGGCCTGTTACCGCGCCTATTGCTCCTCCGGCGTAGGACGAAATAAGGTTAAACGCACCATCTATTCGCTCGCCTATGAGATACTGCTGATTATCTCGCATATCTGCTTCTATTGCGCTGTCGATAACGTTTCCTGTGTCAACAAACCTGTCAAGGGTGTAAACAATAAACATACCGATTCCCGCAAGCGGAGATTTATAGAAGATGAAATAGGATGCAATAAGGAAAATCTGGAGAATGTTTTTCACAATTTTAATTTTCTTTTTGCCGAATTTTTTAATGAACCACGGCGAAAACAGCATACCCCAGAAATTGGCGTTATATGAAATGGTGTTCAGCAGTCCGTAGGTGCTGCTCTTCATTATATGGGCGCGGTACACCATCCACTCCCATATATTTCCTTTTGCGTCCTCAAGGAAGTTATTCCAGCCGTCCGCGCTGCGTATCCAGAAAATTTTGTTTCCTGCAACCGCTCTGAGAGAGCCGGTGAAGCTCATTTTGGTTATACGGCTCTTTGGAAGAACAAGGCGTTCGTGCGTTCCGAAATAGGCGATGAGAACAAATGGCATTAAAAGCGCAACGGGAGTATATGCCCCGCGGAAATAGCGCATATTGTATTTATCGCCGTTATCGCAGAGGATATCGACCATAATCGGATAATAAAGATTGTTTATGGAATAACCCATTGAATAAATTATACTGGTTATTGCCATTATTTTAGTGCGCTCCTGGGTGTTTGGAGTTATAACGTGGATCATATTCTGAATTCCGGTTTGAACCCAGCTTTGAACATAGCCCTGAATCTGACCTATTAAAAAGAGCATTATTATCATAAAATAGCGCCCGAGCTTAAAGCCGTCGCGCACCTGCTCATAGGGCAGCCAGAGAGACGCAAGCGTGAGCAGCATAGAAGGAACCGCAAGCTTTATGTATACTCTGTATTTTCCGTCCTTTGAACGAAGGTTATCGATAATATAGGCGTTCAAAGGCGCGGTCAGATAACCTATCGCCGTGCAGACGTAGTTCATAATAAGAAGTTCGTTATTGTTCATTCCCAGCGTCATACCCGTAAACTGGTTGCCAACGCCGAAGGCTATTGTCCACTGAATTGACATAAGAAGGAACATCCATCCAACGCTAAGCGTTACAACCTCCTTATATGGCACATATTCGCCGGGACGGGGCTGACGCCAATAGGTCTTTACGTCCTTAACGGTGTCGGTGACCTTTGCTATAAGCTCTGTCATACTATCACTCCGATTATTAAAACTGCATAATATATATTAGTATATAAAAGAAATTTTGTCAATAAAGCATTGACCGCTACTTTCAAATAATATATAATTATCGCCGGGCAATAAAAAAAATCCGCCTGCAAACCGCATTTAAGTCCTTTTTGAACTGAAAAAGCCCGATAAGAACGCAAAAAAAGACTTTTCTCTCAGAACAGCGATACTCATATAACCTCGGCGTTTTACAGAAAAATAATCTTAATTCGGGGAATAAAAAATTTGAATAATTTTTTCCGCGACGCCATTTTTTTTGCAGGTGACAGCACCGACAACGCAAACACCTCAAACGAAACGCCTTCAGCGCTGTTATGGATATAGCCGATAAAAAGGTGTAACTGAAAGGAATAGATCTGCTGCTCGGCAGAGAACTGAAAAACTTTATGCAAGATATTATATTAAACTAAAACTCAGAGGTAAAATGATGACAGACAAAGAAAAAATGCACACAGGACAGCTCTATGATCCGAACATTCCGGAAATCCTCAGCGAGCAGCAAAAATGCCTTGAAAAGCTATACGATTTTAATCTGACCCGCCCGAGTGAGCTGAATAAACGAACTTCTATGCTGAAAGAAATGTTTGCCGAGATCGGCGACGGCTGCTATATTGAGCCGCCGTTCAGAGCAAACTGGGGCGGAAAACACGTTCACTTTGGAAACAACGTTTACGCAAACTTTAATTTAACTCTGGTTGACGACACTCATATCTATGTTGGGGACAATACTATGTTTGCGCCGAACGTTACAGTTGCAACGGCGGGTCATCCGTTAAACCCGGAGCAAAGGGCAAAGGCGATGCAGTATAATCTGAGCGTTCACATAGGCAAAAACTGCTGGATAGGCGCCGGCGCGCTCATAATGCCGGGAGTTTCAATAGGCGACAACACCGTTATCGGAGCGGGCAGCGTTGTAACAAAAGATATACCCGATAACGTTGTTGCAGTTGGAAATCCTTGCAGGGTGCTGCACGCAATAACACCGGAGAGCAAAGAAAAATATATTACTCCCTAAAAAAGAAAATCCGCATTCTTGACAAATGCAAGCAAGATATGGTATATTATTATCAGAAAAAAATAACATTGAAAGGAGCAAAAAACAATGGAAGAGACCACGGCCCCTGCAACACCCGCCATTTCCGGATTCAAGCCTTTTTCATATGAATGTGACTACTGCGGCGAAACTCACGAAGGTTTCCTCGGTATTTTTGTTACTATCTTACATACATTCTTAAGCGGCGTTGAGCTTATCAAAAATGCTCTCACCAAATAAAAAAAATTTTTTCAGCTCATAACCAATGCAGTTATGAGCTATTTTTTTATTATTAAAATGCGAATTTCACCTGACCGTTTTCAAGCTTAAGGGCGGCGTCAAAGCCCTTACCCTGCTTTGAAATAAAGCCCGTCAGCTTTTCGGTTTTGCCGTTTTGGAGTAATTCCTGAGCTTCGCGCAGGGAAATCTCACGCTTGCACAAATAAGTCGGTATTCTCGTTTCGCAGCCGTCAGAGTGACCCTCGCAGCGAAAAGCATATCTGCCCTTTTTAACTTCCCTGCCGCAAACAGGGCATATTCCCGCAGGATCGCCGAACGCTCCGGTAAATAAAACTGACTCAGGATCGTTTACGGAAGAAGAAAACACCTCGTATATTTCCGCTTTTGCAAGCTCAAGGGCGCTTTGAACGCTCATATCTCCGCGATAAACCGCCTTAAGAGCCTTGCCAAGCTCGCTGGTTTTATATTTATCCATTGATATATTCATTCTAATAAGACTCTCAATGAGATATTCCCCTCCGGGTAAAATGCGATATACGTCCTTTTTAAGATCTATATACCTGCTCGAAACGGCGTTTCCTATGATTCCGGTACGGGTTGCCTCCGTTCCAAGCTCAAGCCCCTCGAAAACGGCCTTATATTCCTCGGCATCGTCCTCGTTTTCGGCGGCTTTTTTTTCATCTCTGAACGGATTTTTCAGGTAATTATTGAGAGTTTCGATCGTATAGTGCTTCGGGGGAGAGGTCTCCTTTTCTTTGGGAGCGAAGGCTATATTTATTTTATCGCCTTTTTTAACATCGGGGAGAAGCTTGCCTGCTTTTGGAGAATCGTCAAACCTTGTCCAGCCCGGCTCTAAAATAACCGTGCCCTTAACTGTGAAATCCTCATATTTGCCAACCTTTATCTGCAGCTCGGTTTTTTTTGCAATGCAGTCCTCGCTGCAAAACACCATAACAAACCGCCTGAGCACGGCGGAATAAACAAGCTTTTCTTTTTCGGTGAGTTTACTTGCGTCAGGTATTTTATATGTTGGAGTTAAAGCGGAATGGGATTCAATTTTGCTGTCGTCAAATATCGTTTTTTTATCAACAAATTTAACGGGATAGCCTAGATTCTGAACCGCCCCGATTATCCTTTTAACCTTATCCTTTTCTGCGGTGGCCAGGTATTCGGAGTTTGTTCTCGGATAGGTAACATAGCCCTCCTCATAGAGCTTCTGAATAACTGCAAGGCTCTCATCCATAGGCATTTTATATTTTTTACCGAGAAAATTCTGAAGCTTTGAAAGCGAATATAGCTTTCCGGGATTCAGTTTTTCATTTTTTGTTTTAACAGAGGTCACCTCCGCCCCTGCCTCGTTCATTCTTTCGCAGGCTAAAAGAGCCCTTTCAAGGCTGTTCTGCCCGAATTTATATTTTGAAACAAGAGTTAGCTCAACCGAGTTTGTTTCGGCCTTGCTCTCGAGGGCGAGATATTTTTCAGGGATAAAATTTTCTATTGCCTTATCCCTGTCATAAATTGCCTTAACAATGGGAACTATCACCCTGCCCACTCTGAGAAGCGTTCCCGATTTAACCGTTGCCATACGGGTGAGATTAACACCGTAGAGCCAGTCGATATATGTTCTTGCAAAGCCCTCGTTTGATAAATTATCGTATTCGCTCTCGCTCTTCATCTGGGAGAGAGCTGAAATTATTGTCTCGTCGGTCTGGTCGGGCAGCCACAGGCGCATAAACGGCTTATCCTTTGCCAAGGTGTTCATAACTATCAGGCGGATTATTATTTCGCCCTCCCTGTCGGCATCGCCGGCGTTTACTATGGTTTCAACGTCCGCTCTCTCGCAAAGCTCCTTTATAACTCCGAACTGCCTTTTTGCACCCTCATCCGGTTTTTTGTCCGCAGAGTTTCTCAGCTTAAACCTAAACTCGTTCGGAAAGCAAGGCAGAGAATCCATTTTCCATTTTGCGCCGGGTTCTCCTCCGGTGTAGTCTTCGATATCACACAAAGTAAACAGATGTCCGTAGGCCCAGGTTACGATATATTCTCTGTTTTCAAAATAAGAGCCGCGTTTATTCATACCGCCTATTGCCCCCGCGATATTTCTCGCGAGGCTCGGCTTTTCGGCAATTATCAGTATCATATCCGCGCCGCCCTTTCAAAACTTTTGTGATTTACTATTAGATAATTATATATAAAAAAATAATTTTGTAAAGTAAAAAAATTTTTCTCTTCCATATCCGTCGGTTTTATGCTAAAATACATTTATCAAAAGAGCGGAGGATAAAAATATGATTTCTAAGGCCGAAAATTTTTTAAAGAAAAATAAGATCTGCCCCGTGTGCGCCGTTAAAAAACTATTGAACGGCGTAAGGGTGAACAGCGTTCCGAACGAGGAATTCGATAACGGTGCGGCAAAAACTCCCCCGATGGGATGGGCCAGCTGGAATCTTTTCGGAAGATATATAAACGAAAAAATAATTGAAGAAACAGCCGACGCTATGAAGGCGCTTCACTTAAACGAGCTCGGCTATCAATATCTCAATATTGACGACTGCTGGATGTCATCTGTAAGAGACACCGAAGGCAGACTTCAGGGAGACCTTTCCACATTTCCGTCGGGGATGAAGGAGCTTGTTAAAAAGGTAAACGAGCGCGGCTTTAAGCTGGGGCTTTACACCTCAAACGGAACTTTCACCTGCGAGGATATGCCTTCATCCCTTTATCACGAAGAAATTGACGCAAAAACCTTTGCCGAGTGGGGCGTTGAATATTTTAAATATGACTTTTGCCATAACGAAGCTATTCCCACCGCTGCGCCGGAAATAAAGAGCATTTCGCTGGCACGTCCAATCGAAGAGGATTTTCTCACCCGCTCCTGTGACTCGGCAGAGCTGAGAGGAAACGCCGTTATACTTGAAGATAAGCATCTTTCGGGAGACGGCAGATTCATAGGCGGCTTAGACGCCGCCGGCGGCAAGGCGGTTTTCTACAGCATAAACGTTCCCGAGAGCAGAGAATACACTCTGACTCTCAGCATAAGAAAATTCGGGAACTACAAAAAATACGCAGAGGTCATTGTTAACGGAGATAAAAGCTATCCTGTCCATATCCCGCCAACAAAATCTCAGTCAAAGGACGGAAGAGTTCAGATAAGCGTTTTCTTAAACGAGGGGGATAACAATCTTCTTATCCACAATCCCATTGGCTCGCGTATGGATTCAGCTGCAAAGCAATACCGGAATATGGGTCTGCTGCTCAAAAAAGCTGCCGAGGAACAGGCGGAAAAAGAAGGCAGAGAGGTTAAGCCTATCTGCTATTCGATTTGCGAGTGGGGAATAAACCGTCCTTGGGTATGGGGAAAAACAGCGGGCAATTTATGGCGCACAACGTTTGATATAAAGCCTGTGTGGGCGTCTATCGTTTCAATTTACGAACGAAACGTTAGGCTTTATAAATATGCCTCTCCCGGACATTTCAACGATCCCGATATGCTCGAGGTTGGCAACGGAAAGCTTACAAACAATGAAAACCGCGCGCACTTTACACTTTGGTGTATGATGGCTGCTCCGCTTATTTTAGGCAACGATCTGAGAGAGTTTTTGCTTCCCGACGGCAAGGTTGATATTATGAATGAAACACTGAGAGTAATAACCAACCGCGCTGCCATCGCCATAGATCAGGATCCTCTCGGGATCCAATGCCGCAGAGTTAAAACAAACGGACTTGTTGACGTTCTCGTTAAGCCGCTGGAAAACAGAGAGCTTGCTGTTTGCCTGTTTAATAAAGGGCCAAAGGCAATGAACGCGGAGTTCAGCATAAAAGAGCTTACAAAAGAGGACTTTGTTTCTCTGCCCGACGCTCCCCGCTACACCGTTACCGACATATGGGAAAACACAACCTTTGTTTCGCAGGATAACATCAGCGCATCCGTTAACGGACACAGCGTTATTCTTTATAAAATAAAGGCAACAAGCTGAATAATAAAAAATGAACGAAAAAACATTAACTCTTTTTAATGAAGCAACCGAATGGGACAACGGCTCTCCCCTTGGCGGGGGGAGCTTTGGCGCGATGTTGTTCGGCGGCACTGATACCGAAAAAATTTATCTGACCGAGGAAACGATTTGGTCAAGCGCCGATATGGGTGAAAACGAACCTGAATTTTACGATAAAGTTCAAACGCTGAGAAATATGTACCTCAGCGGAAATAAATATCTCGATGATGAGGCAAAAAAGCTGCTCGCCGGTTCAATGAAAAGCGTGCGCTCCTTTGAATACGCGGGAATTCTTAAAATAACGCCCGAAATAAGCGGAGAAGTTAGCGAATATAAAAGAGAGCTGTCGCTTTGCTCCGGAGTTCTTGATGTAAGCTTTAAAAAGGGCGAAATCGAGGTAAAGGAGCAGGCATTTTGCTCATATCCATATGAAGTTACGGCGGTAAAATATAATTTTTCCGCTCCCGTTTGCCTTTCGGCGTTTTATGAAAGAGAATTTGCTGAAAAACCGACATTCTCTGACGGCATTCTTCTTATAAACGCAAAAACGGCCTTCGGAGAGCACGGATTTACGGTTGGAATAAAAACCGTTACCGACGGCGTCCTTACCGAAAACTGCGGAAAGCTGAAAATTGAAAACGCCAATGAGGTAGTTTTTTACATAAGCATTACAACCGCATATAATTTCCCCGCGGATTATAAAACCATTCCTCCCGATATTCTGACTGAGGCTGAAAGCTACGATGAAATACTCTCTAACCATATTGAGGATTTTTCGGCTCTGTTCAGCAAGAGTGATTTAGAGCTTGAGGGAGATGAAGAGCTGAAGGCTCTCCCCGCTGATAAGCGCATAGAACGCCTTAAAAACGATGAAAGCGCAGAGGATTTTGGGCTTTATGAGTTATATTTTAATTTCGGCAAATATCTGCTTATATCCTCTTCTCGAGAGGGAACCTTTCCGGCAAATTTGCAGGGAGTTTGGGCAGAAAAGCTGCAAAACCCTTGGAACAGCGACTATCACACAAATATAAATCTTCAAATGAACTACTGGCCTACCGAAATAACGGGGCTTTCGGAATGTCATAAGGCTCTTTTCAGCTATATGAACACCGTTTTGCTCGATAGCGGCAAAAAGACCGCAAAAGAGCTCTATCACTGCCGCGGTACGGTTACTCACCATCTCTCGGATCTCTACGGCTATACAGGCCCCGCAGACGGGCTTTGCGGATTTTGGCAGATGGGAGGCGCGTGGCTTTCGGCGCACCTATGGGAGCATTATCTGTTTACTCTTGACAGAGATTTCTTAAAAAACGATGCGTATGAATATATCAAAAACTGCGCTCTGTTCTTTATTGACTATATGTTCCCCGATAATGACGGCACCCTTCTTTCGGGGCCGAGTATGTCGCCCGAAAATAACTTCTTTATAAACACTCCGGACGGAATTAAAGAAGCCTTCTTATGTATGTCGCCAACAATGGATGTTGAAATAATTTCGCAGGTGCTGAGAAACTACATTGAAACCGAAAACATATTGGGGCAGGACAACAAAACAAAGAAAGAGGCCGAAGCGGCTCTATCAAAGATGAAGAAGCTGAGCATCGGAAAAAACGGCACTCTTATGGAATGGCCGGAAGATTTCCCGGAGGAGGACCCCGGACACAGACATATATCCCACGCCTACGCCCTTTACCCCGGAAACGAAATAACCCAAGATTCGCCCGAGCTTTTTGAGGCGGTTAAAAAAACGCTTGAAAGACGCCTTAGCTTTGGAGGCGGCCACACCGGATGGAGCAGAGCCTGGCTTATAAACCTGTTCGCAAGACTGAAAAGCGGTGATAAAGCCTATGAAAACATAAAGCTGCTGCTAACAAAATCAACAATGCCCAATCTGCTTGACAGCCATCCGCCTTTTCAAATAGACGGCAACTTCGGCGGCGCCGCAGGCATCGGCGAAACGCTGCTGCAAAGCCACGACGGCTATATAACCCTTTTGCCGGCAATACCTGAAAATCTTAGCGGAAAATTTACAAATCTCAGAGCGCGCGGCAACATAAGCGTTTCAGCCGAATTCAAAAACGGCAAAGTAACGGCGTTTTCGCTCTCCTCACCCATTTCCCAAAGCGTTAAGTTAAAGTTTCCCGGCGGCAAAACCGAGCTTATCAATATAGCTCCGGGCAGTGTTTATCATCAATTCATATAAACTCTCTAAAAGCCTTTTCAAAAAAATAAAATAGAAACTCTCGTAAACCAAAGAAAAAGATATACAATCTGCGTAAAGATACAAAGTATTATAGAGAAAGAAAGAATTGTAATGAAAAAATTATTTTTTTGTTCAGCTTTTATAACGCTATTGTTGGTAATTGTCATTTTGTCAGCTTGCGGAAAACAGAAAAACCATAGTCTCAATCTTCCGGAAAAAACAGATATAATAGATGTAAGCTATATTGCTGAAAATGAAAGTAAAGTAATGGTTGACGATAAAAAAATCGACAGGCTGCTTCTTGAATTGTCATCCATAAACAAAAAATATTTAAATAGTTATCAAGATACTCCGCAAGTTAGCAATTACGCAAAGATAAGTTTTAGATTACCCATAGGGATGAGTTCAGATATAATTTATATTTACAGATCGGATAATGAGTTTTTTATAGAACAACCATATAACTGTATATTTTTGATCGATAAAAACCAATATAATACCATAACCGGATTTTTTAATTAACATTTCAAAAGCGATGCAGTCTTGCGTCGCTTTTATTTTACCGCTTATAGCGACAGCAAACAAAATAAGCAGAAAGCAGCTTAAAAAACATTCTCCCAGCCGGGTTTTTCGCCGGTGAGGATGACCTTTATTTCCGTAATGCACTGCCGCAAATAATCTGCTGTCAATTCAAAATCTTTTTCGTATATAGAATATTTAAGACCTAAATAAAGCTTGTCCACATTGTCCGCATCCTCGTGTTTTACGATAACACCAACTATTTTTTCACGCTTTTCCCATTCCTCAACTGCCCTTCCTGCCTTTTCAAGAAAAGTATCTTCCCCGCTTTGGAGAGCCGCCTCGGCAGAGCTGATAAGAGAGTTTCCGGCGCTCTTCATATAAAGCCAGCCGGAAATACTCAGCAAAACGGATATAATAACACACACAGAACCCAAAACTATCCTTTTAGTCATTCTCTTTCTCCTTTTTAACAAAAAAAGTTTTTCCGGTCTTATCGGAAGTCAGCAAGAAAACATCGTTAAGCTCGGCGTTTTCTTTTTTTATTATCTTAAAAAGCTGCTTTTCTGTCATTCCCAAATTAGTAAGGCTTTCATAGTTTATCTCTCCGTCCGCCACAAGCACCTGAGCTATGCCCGTTTCGGGCAGCGAAACATTTGCAGAAGTATTATTAACAGGCATCTCGCCCACCTTAAGCAGCACGCTCAGGCTTCCGTTTGTTTCAACCACCGCACTCTCAACCTGAGAGACGTCAAAAACATCCTTGGCTCTCAGTCCCTCCAAAAGATCGTCTATAGTGAATCTCAGGCTTTTCAGCTTTTTCTGATCTATAACTCCGTTTCGTATAACCGTAACGCTCTTTCCGTCTATGAGATCGCGCATTTTAACGCTCTTCATTGAAATCCCCGACAAAAGAATTTCTATGCCAACAAGGGTAAAAATGGAAACAAGCGTATGCAGCAACGGAATTTCAATATCCTGCATAGGCGTTGCGGCGATCTGCGACAAAAGTATGGTAACAACAAGCTCGCCGGGCTGCAGCTCACCGATCTGCCTTTTGCCCATCATACGCAAGCTGACCATGACAACAAATAGTAAAACGACCGTTCTTAAAAGTGAAGTAAACATATAATCCTCCGTTCTTCTAAAAGTATAACCTGAAAAATTCAGGCAATACCATTATTGAAAAAAGAAACGGAGGAAAACCGATGGATATATATGAAAGCACCGAAAAAAACGCTGAAAAAATAAGTGAGATGTTTTCAAACAGCTTTGATCTTACATTGAGAGAATTCAGCGTAAACGGCAAAAAAGCGGCGGCGGTATCGCTTGACGGTATGGTTGACGAGATGAAGGTAACCGAAAGCATAATAAAGCCTCTTACAGATAAGGCAAACTTTAATATATTCAATTCAACCTTTGAGCAAATAAAGAAAACCGCATTCAAGGGTGTTAGCATAAATGAGGAAAACGATCTTGAAAAGCTGGCCCAATCGGTATCTGACGGCAATCTGATTTTATTCTTGGAGGACTGCGACAGCGCATTTGTTTTCAGCGTACAGGGCTTTCCGAAAAGGGGGATTGACGTTCCGCAGTCGGAACAGAACGAACGCGGAAGCAGCGAGAGCTTTACAGACAATTTCAAAGATAACGTTAGCCTGCTCAGAAGAAGGCTGAGAACTCCGAAGCTGATATTTGTACAAAAAGAAATAGGAACTATAAGCCGGACGAACGTGCTGTTTTGTTATCTTGATGACCGAGCCGATAAAGAGATGGTAAAGAAAATTGAAAAACGGCTGGAGAAAACAGATATCGACACGCTTCTCGGAAGCGGGTATCTTGCACCTTTTCTCGATAATCGCTCAACTTCTCTTTTTTCCGACACGGGCTTTACCGAGCGCCCCGATATGCTTGCAGCAAAACTTACAGAGGGACGGATCGGCATAATAGTTGACGGCACTCCCTTTGCGCTTATTGTTCCCTATCTGTTTATAGATTATTTTCACTCGCTTGATGACTATATGACAAACAGTCTTTACGCGACTTTTATAAGGTTTCTCAGAATAGCCTGCTTTTTTATAAGCACGGCTCTTCCGGGTTTTTTTGTGGCAATATGCGTGTTTCATCCCGAGGTGCTGCCGTCAAGCATTATGCTGGATATTGCTACCGCGGAGGCAAAAACGCCTTTTTCACTCACATTTGAGGCGGTTGCTATCCATCTTATTTATGAAATAGTAAGAGAAGCCGGACTAAGAATGCCCGTTGCAATAGGTCACGCGGTCAGCATAGTAGGTGCGCTTGTTGTTGGAGATGCGGCTGTAACAGCGGGTTTTATAGCCGCGCCGATGCTTATGGTTGTTGCGCTTACGGCAATATCCACGGCAGTAATATCAAAGCTGAACGACAGCGTTGCGCTCATACGCTTTGTTCTCACAATAATCGGCGGACTAACAGGTTTTTTCGGACTATTTGTTTGCATAGGGCTGCTCCTTGCAGACATCTGCAGCGTTAACCCCTACGGCGTGCCTTTTTCAACTCCGTTTTCTCCTTTTGTTAAAAAATCCTGGCCCGACGCCGTATATAAAAGAAACAGCCGGATTTTAGCAAGAAACAGAGAAAGAATAAAGGAGCTGGAATTTTGATGAAGGGAAAGGGGAAAATCAGCACTTTTCAGTTTTTCAGCATACTGTTTGTTTGCAGGATGATAGCGTTTTTCACCTTTATTATTACTGATCGTTCAGAATTTTCACCTGAAAACAGATCAATGCTTTTTTTGCCGTATATTGTTTTGGGGCTGCTCGCAAGCGTTCCCGCGCTTATTATAATCGGCAAAAAAGAGAACGGCACGGTTTTTGATCTTACAAACCGGCTATCTCCAAAGGTAACAAAACTTGTTTCAGTTATTTTCGCGGCTGCGGCTCTTTGGAGCGCGGCGGTAAGCATCACACGCTTTGACCTGTTTATGAGCACAGTGATGTATCCCGAAACAGAACTTTTTGCATTTATACTGTTAATGCTCGCGGCGGCAATACTCATAGCACACAGCGGTCTTGAAACGGCAGGAAGAATGTCGGTGATAATAATTTCTACAATTGGAGTTTCGTTGGCATTTGTTGTAATAACCACCGTGAATCATTTTAAATACACAAATCTGAGTCCTCCCCTGTTAAACGGCGTTTTGCCTCTGATAAAAAGCGGATTTTCTTCTGTTACCCGAACAAGTGAGCTGGCCGCATTGCTCGTTTTTGCACCGAAGGTAAACGGCAGTATAAAAAAGGGCGTGGCAGTTTGGCTGTTGCTTCTGGGAATAATTATCAGCGCGCTGTTTACCCTGATTTTGGGTGTTACCGGAGAATACGGCGAGAGGCAGATGTTCCAGCTCTACGCACTCACGGTTTTATCAAAAATAGGCGTTATAGAGCGGCTTGACGCGCTTATTTGCGCAATATGGGTTCTTTGCTCACTTACAAGGCTTGCATTTTATTTATACACAAGCGAGCTGTTTTTTGAAGGCGGATTTAAAATTAAAAGCCGAACTCCCGTATTTATAGCTTTTTCGTTTATTATTCTTGCAGCATATACCTGCCTTTCAAGAAGCGTAACTTTTTTCTCAAAAGTTCTATCTTTCGGGATAAACGAAACCGTGTTCACTCTCATCATTATTATTCTGCCGATTATTATTCTGATTGCCGACAGAATAAAGCAAAGATACAATAAGTCTGCAAGTAAAAGTCTGATTTGATGCGAATTTCGGAGGTCATCGATATTGAAAAAAATACTTCTTGCTCTGATTTTTATATCTCTCATCGTTCTGCCATCCTGCATGGTTATTGCCGGAGTGGATCTCAGCCGAAAGCTCATCATAGAAGCTATAGGCATTGATAAGCAGGACGGCATTATCGCCGTATCGCTTCAAACGCTCGACACCCACTCCGCCGGTTCGGGCAGCGATGCAAGTTCGGGAGAAGATGTTGTAAAGATATATGTATTTACGGGAAAAAGCGTTGGCGAGGCATTATCTCAGGTGCAGAGCACAACGGGACTTATGCCGCTTTATTCTCAGGCAAGAGTTATTGTGCTTGGTATGGAGCTTGCAAAAGAGGATATCAGCGAACCGCTCGACTTTTTTTTAAGAGAAAATAATGTTAGAAGCGATATTCTCATTGCCGTTGCGGAAAATGAAGCATATAAAATTGTAACTGCGGATCTCGGCTCCTCTATGCCGGACGCAGTTATAATTGAGGACACTTTGAACTACGGCAGTGACAACGGCTTTACCCCCTGCGTTAAGCTATATAATTTTATGAATTATGCTTTGAGTAAAACCGATGCGGCATTTTGCCCTATTATAGGGCTTGAAAAATCCGCTGATCCCGAATTAAAAGAGCCGAAGGTGATCGGCACTGCGTTCTTTAAGCATAACGCCCTGAGCTTCACGGTTGATACAGAACTGACCCGCGGAAGTATGTTTTTAGCAGATGAAATAAAAAAGACCTCTTTCACCGTGGAAGGGAACGAGGGAGTTTATACATTGGAGGTTACTTCATCAAACACAAGAATAGACACCGATATAAACGAAAACGGCTTCATATTCAAAATAAACGTAACTCTGAAATGCGATATCAGCGAATTTTTGAGCGGAGACTTTAATCAGGTTGGCGAGAAGGAAACGAAGGACGCTGAAAATGCCGGCAAAGATCATTTAACGAAACTGATAACAAAGAGCTTTGATAAAATTTACACGGAAAATCACGCCGACATTTGCAGATATTACCGTAGGGTGCTTCTGAAATACCCATCAAGCGCAAACACTTTTTTGGAGAATATGTTCATTAGCGGCTTTGTTAATACCGAAATAAATGTAAAAATTGAAATAAGACGGGCAGGAAAAGAGAATTCTTAACAATAAAAACTAAACGGCATGTCTTTGTTACGCCCTCAAGTTGTAAAAAACAATACTTCATAAAAATCTGCTCCCGATATATTGCTGATATATAGTATATCCCCAAAATTGATTTTTTGCGAAAAAACAATTGATGAAAAATTCATATTTTGTTATTGAAATGTTTTTAAAAATTGTATATAATAATATCTATTCTTAAACCGTGAAAGGCGATTACATTATGAAAAAGATTCTCTGTGTTTTTTTGTCCCTTTTGTTTATAATGCCGCTCGGGGTTTCGGCACACGCCGAAAGCACCGAAGAGGGCGAGCTTAAATTTGTTGCATATAATGTTTCGGGAATTCCGCTTGTTGGCGATTTTCAAGGTTCCGGCTTTACAACAACAAAACAGAGAGCAACCCTTATCGGACAGTATCTCAATTCACTCGAAGTTGATTTTATCGGCACAGAGGAGGACTTTAACGCCCATAAATATCTCGCTGCCGAAATGGAAAACTATCCCTATCGCTCATATACAAGCGGAGGTCTTGCTCAAGGACAGGGACTAAATATTTTTTCGGGGCACAGGATTTATAACCTTGACCGAGTTATCTGGAACACCGAATACGGAACGATTTCCGGTTCAATGGACGCAATTTCAAATAAGGGATTTATTTACTGCCTTATGGAGCTGAAAGAGGGAGTTTATATTGACGTTATCACCGTTCATATGGACGCAGGCTTTGACCGTCTTTCAGTTGAGGCAAGAGCCGATAACTTTAAGCAGCTTGCCGCCTACATAAACGAAAATCTTGATTCCGGCAGAGCGCTTGTTGTTTTAGGAGATTTCAACTATAAATTCCTTCGCCGCCTTAACGACGATATCTACAACAACCTCCTTCTTCCTACAGGTCTTAAGGACGTTTGGGCAGAGGTTTATAACGGCGGAAGCTACGATGCAAACGCAGACGACTTTAACTACGATCTCTCAGGCGACAGCCTTGACCGCGCTCTGTTCAGAAGCGGAAGTTATATGACCCTCACTCCCGTTTCAAAGGAACTGCTCACCTTTGAAACAGAAAGCGGCAAAACAGTAACGGATCACGATCCGATGCTCATAGAATTCAACTATACCTTGACAGGCAGCGAGCCGGTTCCGGAAATTCTTGCCGAGCCTGAAGCTGAGGACGAGCTTATTTTAACATTAAAGGAATTTGTTTGGATGTTTGTACGTCTGTTTCAGGTGATTCTCGGACTTACGGAGCTTCCCTATCTTATCGGGCAGGGTATTGACATTCTCCTTCACGGCAATATGCCGTAAGCCGGGTTTTATCCGCTAACAGGAAAGCGGCTATCGGAATGAAGCATTTTCATTTCGGAAGCTGCTTTTTTATTTCCTTAAGTTTTTAAAAAACTGATTTTTTCCTTGTAAAATCCGTGTATTTATTATATAATATTATAAGATAGATAAAAAGGAGCATAAGTTATGAACGATATAAAAGCACTATACGAGCTTTGGCTCCAAAAGGCTGAAGAGCCTGAGGTTGTTTCCGAGCTAAAAAGCATAGAGGGAAATGAAGAAGAAATACTCGACCGGTTCTGGCAGGATCTTACCTTTGGAACAGGCGGTCTTCGCGGAGTTCTCGGGGCGGGAACAAACAGAATGAACGTTTATACCGTTGGAAAGGCAACTCAGGGACTTGCGAATTTTCTTAACAGCGAATATACTTCTCCCAGCGTTGTTATTGGCTACGATTCCCGCATAAACTCAGACAAATTTGCCCGCATAGCCGCCGAGGTTCTAGCAGCAAACGGCATAAAGGTTTATATTTTCCCCGAGCTTATGCCAACGCCTATTGTAGCCTACGCGGTTAAGGAGCTAAGCTGCTCTTCAGGCATTATAATAACCGCAAGCCACAATCCATCAAAATATAACGGTTACAAGTGCTACGACAGCAGAGGCTATCAGATGACCGATGAAGCCGCCGCAAAAACGCTTGAATACATTAACGCCTGCGATATATTTGAAGACGTTAATAGAATGGATTTTAACAAGGGCGTTGAGCTTGGCGTTATAAATATTTTGCCTGAAAGCTTTTTAGACAAATATTTTGAGCTTGTTAAAAAATGTTCCGTTGTTCCCGATGCCGCCGAAAACAGCGATCTTTCGGTTATTTACACTCCCCTCAACGGCACCGGAAACAAGCAGGTAAGAAGAATTTTGAAGGAGATGGGCTTTACTGACGTTACTGTTGTTCCCTCACAGGAAAACCCCGACGGAAATTTCCCTACCTGCTCGTTCCCGAATCCTGAAATTAAAGAAGCCTTTGCCGAAGCACTTAAGCTCAGCGAAACAAAAAAGGCAGATTTGCTTCTTGCAACCGATCCCGATTGTGACAGAGTTGGAATTGCCGTTCTCTCCGGCGGAGAATATAAGCTTGTAACCGGTAATGACGTTGGCTGTATGCTGACCGATTATATCATCTCGCAGAAAAAAGCCGCAGGAACACTTCCCGAAAAACCGATTATAATTAAATCCATAGTAAGCACAGATATGGCAACAGCAATAGCGGACAGCTATGGAGCTGAAATTTATAACGTGCTGACCGGATTTAAGTATATAGGCGAAAAGATGACCCTGCTCCAAAATGCCGGAGAGGGAGAGCGTTTCCTTTTGGGATTTGAGGAGAGCTATGGATATCTTTCGGGAATGCACGCTCTGGATAAGGATGCGGTTAATGCTTCGTTTCTCATTTGCGAAATGGCAGCTTTTTATAAAAAACAGGGTAAAACACTTATTGATGTACTTGAAGCCCTTCATAGTCGTTTCGGTTTCTGGGAGAACAGCCTGTTTAACTTCTATTTTGAAGGAGCAAATGGTATGGTTAAGATGACCGAAATGATGGAAGGTCTCAGAAAGAGCTATCCCACATCCCTCGGAAACAATGCGATAGTAAAGGCAACCGACTATAAAGAGGGAAAAGAGATATGCCTTAAAACCGGCGAGACCGCTGATACTACCCTGCCGAAATCAAATGTTATTGTTCTTGAAGCAGAAAACAGAGATAAAATAATCGTCCGTCCGGCAGGAACCGAACCCAAGATAAAGATATATACAATGGTTCAGGGAAGGGACGAAGCCGAGGCTAAAGCGCAGACAGAAAAATACAAAAATGACATAACCGCCATTTTAGGCATAGAGGAATAAAAATGAACAGAAATTTTGTTAAAATAGTTGCAATTGTTTTGGCTGTTATTATGGCAGTAAGCGTTGTAACGGTTGCTCTTGTTGCTATCCTTTAAGAAACTGAAACACAAAAAAATCAGGCTCCCTGCTTAAGGGAGCCTTAATTTATGCTGTTTGATTATTTCTCTGTTGAGAAGATATAATAGTTTACTATATTGTTGCTGAGAGTAAGATCAATATCTCCGGTCATAAGACCTTCTCTTTCCTCTAAGTCAAGAGAAAGGGCAATATGCTGGTCAACGGTTAAAGCGGTCAAATATCTGGCAGCTATGGGAGTATAAACCTTTTCTCCGTTTTCATCTTCTGTTACAACGAAGTAGTAGTTTACTGTGCATTCACTTGTCATTTCTCTGCAGGTCATATCGAGTGTGAAACCGTCATCTTCTTCCTTTGCATTAAAGGCAGTAAAAAGATCTCTGATATCAAGACCGGTTGTTCTCATAAGAGCGGTCTCATTTTCGGAGTTTTTGAACTCGGAATATTTCTCGGATTTTGTTATAACGGTGATCTTAGTTATATTTGCATCGGAGGTAACAAGCTCCTTGAAGAATTTAAGCGACACTCTGTAGTGGGAGTTTTCCGTAAGCTGGATATCAGCTTCATCCGGTATCTCTTCAATAAAGTCAACGCTTGTTAAATTTTCTTCAACGGTGACGCTCTTAACATCGCTCTCTTTAAGCGCGCTGATAATATCCTGGCCGGGGAGCGGGAAGTTTTTAACCGAGTTCACAGGCTGAGCAGTATAGTGATAATCGGAATAGCTGGTGTCGTTTTTGGAGAGCTCTGCGGTAAACTCTCTCTTTATATCGTCTTTGGTGACGCCTTCTAAACGCATAAGAGCCTGAAGCCAAGCCGGAATATTAAGATCGAATTTTCTGAGCGTTCCGAAACTTTCATTCTTTGTGAGCGTGCTGACTTGCAAATCAGAGGTTTTCAGCGAATTAACAAGGTTATTAAATGAAATAGAAAAATATGTTCCGCAGCGACCGCAGATGCTATCATCTTCAACAGGCATAACATTGGGGTCAACGGTGTGTCCGAGGGGATCAAGGACAATATAAAGGAGCTTTTCCATTTCGGTGCCGTCCGCTTTACCGATGGTACCGCAAATGGAGCAAGACATTATCTTGTAGCCGCCTTCGGTGCAGGTGGGATCTTTGCTTTCATAGACAGCCGGATTATCTTCATGCTTTCCTGTTGGCGGGATAACGGTATAGAAAGATTTTTCAAGTTCTGTGCCGTTCGCTTTGCCGTAGGTTCCGCAGTCGGGGCAATATTTTACATCATAGCCGCCTTCAGTGCAGGTTGGGGCTTTGCTTCTGGAAGCGTCAATATAAGCGTTCTCGTGGTTTCCTACAGGCGGAAGAGCGGTATAGAAAGACTTTTCAAGCTTGTTGCCGTCCTTTTTGCCGTATACTCCGCAATCGGGGCAATATTTTATCTCATAGCCGCCTTCAATGCAGTTTGGAGCTTTGCCTCTGGATTTATCAATATAAGCGTTTTTATGGTTCAAAGCAGCGATAGTGGATATTTTATTGCCGCCGCAAACAGAGCAGGTGTTGTGGTATCTTACGTTTGCAGTGCAGGTGGGCTTGGTATTACTTGTATCATAAATATTTTCGCCGTATGAGCAGTCCTTTTTTTGCACTTCATTACAGCCTTTGCAGGTTTTTATATGCTTGCCCGTTACAACGCCCTTTGAATTTTTTTCTGCTGTCCATTCAGCGCTCCACTGGTGAACATGTTCGGGTTTGTCGGGCTCCGGTTCGGGTTTTGAGGGCTTTTCTACAATATTTTCAAGACCAACCGCAGCTCTGAGAATAAGTCTTGCGTCGGCGGCAGTAATGGAATTATCATAGTCTACGTCGCACGCCAAAAACTTGGCGGATCCGGGGGCGTAGTTTTCAAGCTTGACGGATGCTCTCAGCGCAAGACGCGCATCGGCAGCAGTTATTTTATTGTCGCCGTCAACGTCTCCCAGGACGTTTGCAGATGCAGAAAACATAAAAAGCACCGCCATAAGCATAACAATTAAAGAGGTGAGAAGTATTTTCTTTTTACTTTGCATAAAAACCTTCCTTTCAAAATCCGTTTTATACATAATAAATTATAACCTATCAGCAAAAAAAACGCAATACCCGAAACGGCAATTTTTATCCGAAAATTATTGTAAAATATAAATAACAGAAAAAAACTAAAATTATATTGTAATATTTAAAAAAACTCAGTATAATATACGGGATAATTCTCAAATAAATTTTATAAGGGTGTTTTTATGCTTAAAGTTGTTAAGTTCGGCGGTTCTTCTCTTGCCGACGCAAATCAATTTAAAAAGGTTGCTGAAATCATTAAGAGCGAAGCTTCTCGAAGATATGTTATTGCCTCCGCTCCGGGAAAAAGAGACAGCCACGATGAAAAAATAACGGATCTGCTGCTTCAAACATATAAGCTTGCAAAGGACAAAAGGGATATTGATCCGATTTTTGAACGTATCTGCGACCGCTACCGCGATATAATAAAGGGGCTCGGGCTTGATTATTCGCTCGAGGAGGAGTTTGCAAACATAAAAACCGCAATACTCCACCGCGTTGGCAAAAACTACGTTGCCAGCCGCGGTGAATATCTCAACTCAAAAATTCTGGCGAAATATCTGGGATTTACCTTCATTGACGCCGAGGACTGCGTTTTTTTTAACAAAAAGGATGAGCTTGACGCTGAAAAAACGAACGCAGAAATTAAAAATATTCTCTCCATGTATGAATATGCCGTTATTCCCGGCTTTTACGGAATCAACACCGAAGGCAGCATACGCACCTTCTCCCGCGGCGGCTCAGATATAACCGGTTCGCTTGTTGCCGCGGCGGTAAACGCGGATATTTATGAAAACTGGACCGATGTTTCCGGTATGCTAATGGCTGATCCGAGAATAGTAAGCTCTCCCCTGCCTATCCCCGAGATAACCTACAGAGAGCTGCGCGAGCTTTCATATATGGGGGCAAGCGTTTTGCACGAGGACGCCGTTTTCCCTGTGAGAAAAGCAGGAATTCCCATCAATATAAAAAATACAAACTCTCCCGATGACAACGGAACCATGATAGTTTCAAAGGCCGCGTCAAATATTGTCGGCACCGTTATAACAGGCGTTGCCGGCAGAAAAGGAATTTCCGCTATTCACGTTGAAAAGGATATGATGAACAGCGAGGTCGGCTTCGGAAGAAGAGTTCTTGAGGTTCTCGAAAATCATTCTGTGGCATTTGAACATCTCCCCTCGGGAATCGACACCATGAGCGTGCTCGTAACCTCCAAATCCATCGAGGAGTGCAAGGGAGCAATTACCGCAGAGGTTGTTAAGGCGGTTAATCCGGATTCCATAACGCTTGTTGAAAATCTTGCTCTTATCGCCGTTGTCGGCAGAGGTATGGTAAACACCGAGGGCACGGCGGCTAGAGTTTTTTCGGCTCTCGCCAAAGAAAAAATAAACATTCGTATGATAGATCAGGGTTCAAGCGAGATAAATATTATCGTTGCTGTTGAAGAAAAGGAATACGAAAAAACAATAAATACGATATATAAGGAATTTGTTAAATAAATGGAAGTTAAAATAAAAAAACTTGATCCCCGAGCTATTCTCCCGCGCTACGGCTCTCCTTTCAGTGCAGGCGCGGATATATGCGCCTTAATGGATGCTCCGATCGGAATAGCACCCGGCGAAACCGTGTTTATTCATACGGGTCTCAGTGCGCAAATACCCGAAAACCACGTTGGGCTGATTTTTGCAAGAAGCAGCCTCGGCTCGAAAAGAGGTCTTGCTCCCGCGAATAAGGTTGGAGTTATTGATTCCGACTATCGAGGCGAAATTATGGTTGCGCTATTTAATCATTCCGCTGAAACGCAGACTATTGAGCCTTTTGAGCGAATTGCCCAGTTTATGATAGTTCCGTTTATAACGGCTCAGTTTATTGAAAGCGATACTCTTTCAGACACTTTGAGGGGAGAAGGCGGATTCGGTTCAACGGGAAGGATATAAAAAAATGAGCATAACATTAAAGAAAGAAAAAACAAACGTTGTAAGCCTATTAAGCTTTTTATGTCCGCTGATATATTTTGCGAGCTACCTCACAAGAAAAGATTATTCCATTGTTATGGACGCTATAATCTCACAGGAGCTTATAAACGAAAATATGGCGGGGCTCGTTGAAACGCTTGGAGTTATATCCTACGGTATAGGACAGGTGATAAGCGGCATTCTCGGCGACAGGTTCAAGCCGCAAAAACTGATAATGTGCGGCCTGGGGGTTACCGTTTTATGCAATATAGCTATGCCCTTTACCCCCGCGGCGGGAAGAGGCGCGCTGTGGTTTATAAACGGATTTGCTCAAAGTATGCTCTGGCCTCCGCTTGTTCGTATTATGGCGGCGGTTATGGATGAAAAAAAATATAACACCGTTGCCTCAAACGTAAACGTTGCGGGAATAAGCGGAACGATATTTATTTACATAACATCGTCGCTTATATGGCTCAAATACTTTGATTCCTGGAAACTCACATTTTTCACTTCCGCAATAATAACCGCGATTATACTTGTCCTTTGGATAGTAGGCTTTAAAAAAATAACCAAAACCTCGGATATTCATTTTGAGCGCAAAAAATCTGAAGAAAAAACTGATAAGTCCGGCAAAAAACTCAGTTTTAAGCTGATTTTGGGCTCTGGTTTTATATTTATCGCTCTTGCAATAATCGCTCAGGGCGCGCTCAGGGACGGGATAACCGACTGGGTTCCAACGCTGCTGAGAAACACGTTTGAAATACCCAGCAGTTACGCTATTCTCTATTCCGTTATCATTCCGATAATCGGAGTTATAAGCATGAAGATAGTTGGAATTGCCGCAAACAAATGGGTAAAGGAAGAGCTCAACGGATCTTTGGCGGTGTTTATCGCAGCGGCAATACTTTGCACCGTTCTCTATTTAATATATACCCGCAATCAGTATGTTACGGTTGCAGTTGCCGCAATTATTGTTGGAGCGATGTGGGCAATAAACTTTTTCCTTGTTTGCGTTGTTCCCGCGAAGTTTGAAAAATACGGCATTGTTTCAACTATGTCCGGCATAATAAACTCGCTTACTTACGTTGGAACCTCGCTTGCAGTTACAGGCTTCCCGTCGCTTACAAAGGACGGCGACTGGGGCTTATGCATTTTTGTTTGGATATTTATAGCCGCTTTCGGAGCGATTATGTGCATAGCGGGAGTCAGGGCCTGGAAGAGATTCAAGTCGGAATAATGATAACTGCTCCAAACCTTCCGAAAAAAAGAATAACTCTCTGCGCCGCCGCGCTTGAAAGCAAACTCCTTTCGTCGCTGAACGCCCTCGGGATTGAGGTTTTATCGCCTGTTCCCTGCCCTGAGCTTTCGGATGAAGTTTCATTTCACGCAGATATGCTCATTTGCCACGCGGGAGAAAACATAATTTTTATTGAACCAACGCAAAAAAAACTCTCCGAAAAGCTGAAAGCTCTCGGGTTTAGCGTACGCTTTTCGGAGATTCTTGAAAAGAAATACCCCGGAGATGTAAAGTTGAATTTTGCCGTTTCAGAGGATTTTATTCTCGGAAATTTCGCTTCTGCGGATAAAAAGCTGCTTGAATATTTTAAGGAAAGCGGCAAAAAGCTGATAAATGTTAAGCAGGGCTACGCAAAATGCTCGCTTTGTTTCGTTACTGAAAACGCATTCATTACCGAAGACGAAGCTATTGCCGATGTATTAAAAAACGAGGGGAAAGACGTTCTTCTTATTTCAAAGGGAGATATTTATTTAAGCGAAAGGCACTATGGCTTTTTCGGTGGCGCATCAGGCAAGATCTCACAGCAAACTCTTGCCCTAACCGGCAGCATTGACTTTCACTCGGACAAGGAAAACATCCTCCTTTTTCTGAAAAAACACAGTATTGAGCTTTATGAGCTTACGCACGGCAAGATAAGGGACATAGGAGGCATACTGCCTTTAACGGAAGAATAAATTATGAAAACAAGCAAAGAAATATTCAACGAATTATTTGATAAATATACCGCTCTCAAAACCTGCAGTGAGGATATCAGCGCGGCATATGAAGTTCTTCTCAGATGCGCCGAAGAAAACGCGCTTATTATGGTTTGCGGCAACGGCGGGTCTGCGGCGGACTGCGAGCATATAACAGCAGAGCTTATGAAAGGTTTTAATCTTTCGCGCCCGCTTACGCGCTATCAAAAGGAAGGCTTTATTGATATTGACGGCGGCGAAGCGATTGCAGAAAAGCTGCAAAGAGGCATAAGAACCATATCTCTTGCAAGTCAGACAGGGCTTATATCCGCTTTTGCAAACGACATTGACGCTTCTCTCGTTTACGCTCAGCAGGTTTTTACCTATGCATCATCCGAATTTGATTCGCTGATAGCCCTTTCAACCTCGGGAAACAGCGAAAATATACTTAACGCGGTAAAAACTGCGGCTGCCGCGGGGATAAAGACCGTAGCCATAACCGGTCAAACAGGAGGCAAGCTAAAGGATATTTCAGATGTAACAATTAAGCTCCCCGCACTGAACACATTTGAAGTTCAGGAGCTGACCCTACCGGTATATCACGCCATTTGCGCTGCGCTGGAAGCAGAAATGTTCGGAGAATAAGAAATATGCCTTCGGCAAATCCCCCCTGCACCGATCTTGGGGGCGAAAAGGTTTTCTTGTTATAAGAAAACTGCTCACAATACGAAAAGTTTCATATATAACAAGAAAGCGGCTGCGTCACACGCCTACGGCGTGTCCGCTTTCGATTACGCCATCGCCGTTGCCCGCAGGGCAAATTTCGGC
>JAFLUL010000026.1 GCA_022508845.1 Oscillospiraceae bacterium
CAGTGGTGAACGTGCTGCGGGAGCATAAAGAGCATACGGATTCGGAGTGGATATTTCCGTCACCTGTCAAAGAGGGCGAACCGATCGATCCCCCAAGCGTTTATCGCAAAATGCGGAAGGTGTTGGATCCGGCGCAGTGCAAACAGATACGCTTCCACGACCTTCGGCATACCTTTGCGACTACGGCGCTGGAACACGGGATGGACATCAAAACGCTGTCCACGATCATAGGACATGTTTCATCCGCAACCACGATTGACATATACAGCCATATAACGGACACCATGCAGTTGCAGGTGGCGAATAAGATCGAGCGCGGTATCGGCAACAGCGAGGCGTACGAGCCACACGAAACGATCTAAGTTCCCGCCGAGAGCGCAAAGCCGCCCCAAATCGCCAAATTTGAGCCGTATAAGGGAAAGATACGCAAGTCTGACACCGGCGGAATCTATGAGATCAACGATCACCTGTTTGAAGGTCGATACACGCCCACCAACGTCCACGGCAAACGCGAAGTGCATACCGTCTACGCTAAAACCCGTGAGGAATGTCAAAAGCTACTGGAGCAGATGATCATAGAGGTGCGGGCGAAGATCAAATCCCAAATCGCAACTGAAAAAAGAGCAACATAAAGTAAAGCAATAGACATAAAAATACCCTTATTGAACACCTTCTTGTATTGATGTCCGTTTTATGGTACACTGGAAATCGTATAATTAATATAGTAAAAGAAAGGAGATAAACTATGAATATTAAAGACTACATGAGAAAAGTAGGCGTTTCCAAGAAAAAATATGTAGAAGTATGGTTGGAAAAAGGATTAATCCCAGGAGTAAAAGAGGATGAGAATACAGGTGAATTGTTTTTCCCTCCTTCAGCCAGAAGACCATATAGACCTCGCCTTTGTAATAGCGCAAAGGCTTCGACGATACGGGCGAGTATTTTGAATGCATGTCTAAAGCGAGAATACATTTCTGAAAAAATTTACGGCATGAGCAAGGGTGAATTTTTATCATTTATTAATGATCTTTTGCGATCTGAACTGATTAGTGTTAGAATTGAAGATGGAATTACCTATTATGATTCTACCATTAAAAGTGATATGTATGAAGGAAAATCCTTAAAAGCAATCAAAAAATTCATTATTGATTGTATGGGCGAAATTACCGAAAAAGCAGCTTACGGTACTATTAAAGCTTTACATGAAGTAGCATAAAATGTGGCGTTTGTGATTATTAACAAAAGCATAAGGTTGCATAATTGACTCCTTTATGATAAAATAAGATATATTTTATCATAAAGGGGGCAACAAAAATGTTTGGAATAGGTGAAAAGTATATCGCCAGATTGATGATTAAGAATAAGATTTATTCATCTGATGGGCAAACTTTTGAAAGCCTGTTTTCCTCTATAATGACTAAATATAATCCCAATTTTGAATTGGTAAAAGCCTATGGTAATTTAGGCGATAAAAAGAACGATGGGTTCGATAAAACAACAGGTGAATACTATCAAGTTTATGCCCCTGAAAATATTGAAAAAGGCTCTACGATAAATGATGCAATAGCAAAACTTGAAAATGATTTTCAAGGGCTCTATGAACATTGGAACACTTTATGTCAGATCAAAAAATTCAATTTTGTTTTAAATGATAAATATAAAGGGGCGCCACCTCAGGTCCATAGCAAACTACTGGAATTAAGCCAAAAATATCCGCACGTTGAATTTAATATAATAACAGCAAACAAGCTCGAAGATACTTTTATGAATTTATGTGAGGATTCTATAATAGAAATTGTTGGTTGTTTTGCGAGTCCTTCATCTCAACTGGATTACTCTGCTTTAACTGATGTGATAAATTATTTGATGAATTCAAAAGAAAAGCACGAAAGAACAGAAGAACTTCAAGTGGCAAACTTTGAAGAAAAAATTTCGTTTAACAAGTTAAACCAGGAAATTGCTTGCCGTCTTCGTGCAGCCAGTTATCAAGTAGGAAATCTGGAAACTTTTTTTAAGCGCAACAGCGAATTTGCAAAAAATGAAATTCAAAAAAGAATTACTGAATGTTATCTCGCCGCATCAATGAGTATAGATAAAGCTGAAGATAATTATTCTGATTTAGTGTTTGTAAAAATGCTTGATGACATATGTCCTAATGAAACAGAAGCTGTAAAAAATGCAGCACTTGTCCTTGCCTCATATTATTTTGAATTATGTGATATTTTTGAGAAACCTAATAAGGAGGATAGTATAAATGATCCTTCCTAAAAAGCATATTTCGGTGGAAGAATCCATGTTTGGGTTTGGTGCATATTTGTTGCAACATATCGCCGAAAAAACGACCGTAGATAAATTATGGGATATTTATTTGAAGGAATATCAGGATTCAATGTATGGCACCAAATTTAGTTTTGATCAATTTATTGTGACAATAGACTATTTATTTGCAATTGGAGCTATTGAAACGAATGAGAAGGGGGAACTTATCTATGCAATTAATTAAATTAATAGCAGATAAAGAATCTTTTCATACTATTTCGTTTCAAAAAGGGATTAATATTATTGTTGGCAAAAAAACAAATCCTTCTAATAAAGTGGATGGCAAAACTTTTAATGGTGTCGGAAAATCTTTAATTGTTCACTTGCTACATTTTTGCCTATGCTCAAATAAAATCGATCCATTTGAAGAAAAATTGCCAAAGTGGACTTTTACTTTATTCTTTTCTCATAACGGTAAAGAACACTCTATATCGAGAAATACAAGTTCACAGGGGGATATATATCTTGACGGCGAAAAGAAGAAGCTGAAAGATGCCAGAAATTGTCTTTTAAATATGATTATCAATGACGATCATCCTCTTTCTTTCCAACCATTATTATCTTGCGTTGCACGGAGATATAGATCTTCCTATAATAGGTATAATCAAAGTTCAAATTATCCTGATGATTATAGCGCGCTACTTAACACTGGATTTTTGTTAGGTCTCAACACGGATTTAATTGTAAGGAAAAAGAATCTTAGAGCTGAACAAGATAATCTTAAAAAGACTGAAAGTTTATTTAAAAAAGATCCTATATTTAAAGAATACTACTGTGGGAATAGTGATGCGCAACTTGATAAAGATGAACTTGAATTTGAAATTGAGAGATTAAAAAAAGAGCTTTCTGAATTCAAGGTTTCTAACAATTATCACGAAATCGAGAGAGAAGCAAATGAAATAAGTTTTTCAAAGAAAAAGCTTGAAAATGATATTGCAGTTATTGAAAACAACATAAAAAATATTAATTCTGCATTAAACATTCAGGCGGATCTTTCGGTTGCTAGAGTTGTACAAATGTATGAATCTGCTACAATCGAGATTTCAGATTTACTTAAAAAAACGCTGAACGAAGTAGAAGAATTCCATCAAAATTTAATACACTCAAGGAACACCCGATTGAAAAGTGAATTAAAAAGAAACGAAGATGAATTGCGTAAAAAGGCCGAAATATTAGAGTCCTTGGGCAAGAAAATGGATCAACTACTCACATATTTAAACACCCATGGTGCTTTAGAAGAGTACAGTGCATTAAATCAACAGTTGACGGATTATCAGCTTAGACTTAATCATATTCAAGAATATCAAAATATGCTCAAGGCTTTCCAAAATAAATTAAAAGAAATTAAAAATCAGTTTATTTTGGAAGACAAAAGTACAGATACATATTTAGAGGAAGCAGAGCCAAGCCTAAAGGCACTCAGACAAAAATATTATGAAATGACAAAGCTGTTTTATCCCAAAAAGAAAAGCGGTTTGCTTATCGAGAATAATACTGGCGAAAATCAAATAAGATTCAATGTGGAAGCAAGAATAGAAGACGATTCTTCTGATGGCGTAAATGAGGTTAAAATATTTTGCTTTGATATGCTTCTACTATTGCAAAAAATGAGCAATTTTGAATTTCTTATTCATGATAGTAGACTTCTTGCTAATATGGATCCCCGCCAAAGGACCACTCTATACCGCGTTGCCTATGACATATGTAAAGATTTCGGCTTTCAATATATTACCACTATTAACGAAGATGCATTAAATAGTGTCCAAGCGGTTATGGATCAAGAAGAATATCACGAAATAATTGAAAATGGGACAATATTAACGCTAAAGGATGATTCAGCAAGTAGCAAACTCCTTGGAATACAAGTTGATATGGATCTTGAAAAATAATGCAAAATCAAAAATTGACCCGCAGTAAACAAAGAAATAAGCGTGGAAAAAGCCTGTGAAATCATTGATTTCACAGGCTTTTTGGTCGGAGTGACACGACTCGAACGTGCGATCCCCTCATCCCAAATGAGGTGCGGTACCAACTCCGCTACACCCCGGTATTTATTAAATTGTGGTCGTCGTTGTGGTCAAACATGTGGTCAAAAACGGTTTTTGACCGAATTGGCAGGAAAGTAAAATCCCCGAAAATCAAGGCGTAATGCGGGTTTTCAGCATTTCGTTATTCGGGTAGCCCCGAAATGCGTACACGCTCCCAAAGCAGGCGCGCTTCCAGCTGCGCTACACCCCGATAAGTGATCGGATATATTCGGCTATTGCTGAACATATTGCCAAAGCGATTCAGAGAAAGCCTTTAGCGGTAATAAATATATCACAAATCGCCGGCGGTGTCAACAAGTCTTTGGAAGTTTAATTGAAAGTTTATTTGAAAAATCGGCGAAATGCAAATTATCATATGCAAAAAAAGCTTTTATCCTGATGATTGTTAACAGAATGGTAAATATTTTTTAAAGATTTTAAAAAAAAACTCTATCAATCCTTGTCATTATGTGTTATACTGTATCGGAATTATTGGTTTTTGATGAACCGAGAATTCTTTCTTGAAATAATATGATGAAATAAATCAGTACCACCCTGAGAAAGGAAGTATTAACTCGATGAGTTCACTGTCCGCGCTGATTATCGCGTTAGTTATATTCGCTTTGCTGTTTGGTCTCGGAATTTGGGAGAAGCGGCGAAACGACAAAAACATAAGCAGTATTCCGATTCGCGTTAATGTTAACGGAATAAGAGGAAAATCAACCGCCACAAGACTTATCACAGCCATTTTGCAGGAAGCAGGATATAAGGTTATCGGCAAAACGACCGGCAGCGCTGCGAGAATGATATATTGGGATAAGGAAGAAGAAAAAGAGATTAAACGCAAACCCCTGGGGGTGAGCCTTAACGAACAGCTTCGCGTTATAAACGAAGCCGCCTCTCTCGGAGCAGAGGCGCTGGTTTGCGAATGTATGGCAGTTCGCCCGGAGTATCAGGAAACATATCAGCATCAGATGCTTAAATCTACTTTAACCGTTATTGTTAATGTTTTGGAGGATCATCTTGACGAAATGGGTCCAACAACGAAGGAAATAGCCCGGGCGTTTGCGAATACCATTCCTTATAACGGCGCAGTGGTTATTCCCGACTGCGAGTATACAAGATATTTTATGCGCGAAGCCAATAAACGCAACACTAAGTTTTTTATAGCGAATGACAATGAAATTCCTCAGGAATATCTGGATCAATTTGATTATAAGCTCTTTGCTCACAACTGCTCCGTTGCCCTGGCGGCGGCGAGAGCTATGGGTATACCCGATGAAGTTGCGTTCAGGGGAATGCTGAAGGCAGATCCCGATCCGGGCGCGCTGAGCTTTCAGGAAATTCGTAAAAACGCGGTATTTGTTAACGGGTTTGCCGCAAACGAGCCTTCGTCCAGCCTGGAGATATGGGAGGATCTCAAAACAACCGATTATCCCTTGGAAAACCCCATTGTTGTTATGAATTGCCGTCCGGACAGAGTTGACCGAACCCATCAGTTTATCAAGGATTTCTTTCCGTATATTCCGAACCTTACATTGGTTGTTATCGGTGAGAGCACTGGCGACTGCGTTAAGGCATATGAAAACGGAGAGTTTCCCAATGTTGTTGAATTTAAGTGCTTTGAGGGAAGAAAAGTTGCGCCGATCATACAGTATCTTGAAAGTATAATGGAAGGACGTCTCATTTTCGGTGTAGGCAATATCCACGGAATCGGCCACGAGTTTATGCACGCACTTATAGGAAAATCGGAGAACCAAGTAACTGAGAAAGTTTGAGGAGATAAATTGTGGAAGTAACCTATTTATATGTGGCTCTTATAGTTGGAATGGCGATAAGCCTTTTAATGGCTGAGTTTTTCGGAGTTAACCCCGGAGGTATGATAGTTCCCGGCTATCTTGCCCTTATATGCGATAATATTCCTCAGATGCTTATCATATTTGGGGTAAGCATTGCAGTATATCTTATAGTAAATTATGTCCTTCCGAAGTTTGTTATTCTGTTCGGACGGCGAAAATTTGTTGCAACGCTCATAGTTGGAATTATTATCAAGCTGATTTTAGAGCTGCTTTTCCCCTTCCTTCCGTTTGCAACTCTTGAATTCCGCGGAATCGGCGTTATCACCCCCAGCCTTATTGCGAGCTGCTATTCAAAGCAGGGCTTTAAGTATACTATACCGTCAGTCTTAATAGCAACATATCTGACCTTCGCTATTGTTACCCTCCTGTTCTGGGTGTTATAAGGAGGCGCAGTATGAATAAGATATTCGGGAGCCGCGCTTCAGGCAATAAAAACTATTCCGATAAACCGCACGCGCTTACAAGAAAGCAGCGCGTTCAGGCGCAGACGCGCAAGCTTAAAAAGCCCGGGTGGGTCATAGTTGCAGCTATGTCCGCCATTTTGCTCCTTTTATCCTGCGTTATTTCATTTTTTACTCCGAATGCATATTTGCCAGATACATCAAACAACAAAAACGGCATTACCATGGATTTTGTTGGAGATGTTATGCTCGGCAGAAACATAAAAAAGCTTGGAGATGCCTTTGGCTACGACAAATTATTTTCAAATATGACCGGTTTTTGGAAAAACGCGGATTTGGTTTTTGCCAATCTTGAATCGGCGGTGCTGAAAAAGGATGTCTCATCATATAATGAGGCCGACAGAGATATTCATCTTTGGACCGATTATAACGCGCTTAAGGCCGCGTCAAAATCCGGGATAAATGTTTTTTCCTGTTCCAATAACCATATTCTTGACTACGGCAAAAAAGCTCTTACTGAGCTGATGGATTATTTTAATAAGCATAAGATTGTTTATTCTGGAATCGGCAAAACAATAAGTGAAGCGGCCTCTTATGAGATAATTGAATGCGGCGGAGCAAAAATCGCCTTTATTTCCATATCCGAAGCATACTATAAAAAGGATATAGCAACAGAGAGCAGAAGCGGAATTTTAACACTCGCATATACTGATTATAATATGCTTGTATATGACGCCTCAAGACAGGCGGATGTTACAATCGTATATATCCATTGGGGTGAGGAAAACGGAACGCATGCTTCCAAAGATCAGGTAAGCATTGGGCAGCAGCTTATTGACGCCGGCGCGGATATTGTTATAGGAAGCCATCCGCACGTTGTTCAGGAGGTTGAAAAATATGGCAAGGGCATAATTTTTTACAGCCTCGGGAATTTCATCTTTGACCAGGGCAATACCTTTGCCTGCGATTCGGTTATGGTTGAGTATTCGGCAAACAGAGAAGGAAAGGGCGCGTTTTACCTGTATCCGGTGCGCATAAACGGCGGTATACCGAGCGTTACAACGAATTGGTTTTATAAAGCCCGGATAAACCACAAGCTTTCTCTCGGACTTGAAAAGGACAGCTATTATACAGATGAAAACGGATTCATTGTTATTCCGTTTGATATTTCACTTTCAGATGAAGGAAGCGTTACCAATGAAACGTAAAATTCTTATTCCGGTAGCGGTAGTTTTGATTATCGCATTCGGAGCCCTCGGTTTTCGCTATTGGCAGATGAGCCTGCCTGAGGAAACAACGGGCTACACCTTTTCGCCCGAAACACCCGGCGGGAATAAGGCAAAGCGAAGTTATTCCGTTAGCTCTTCATCGGATATTGCAACTGATGTTGGAATGTCCGTTTTGGAAGCGGGCGGAAACGCGGTGGACGCCGCTGTTGCGGTTGCGTACACTCTCGCCGTTGTTGAACCCTACGGAAGCGGTATAGGGGGCAGCGGGGGACTCGTTGTTTACGATATGAACAACAACGAATGCGTTTTTTATGACTACAGAGCCTCCGCAGGCTCGGCGAGCTATTCTTCTGACAGTATTGGAGTTCCCGGGCTTGTTGCGGGAATGGAGGCCTGCCTCAGCGATTACGGCACGATGACAATTAAGGATCTGCTCGACCCGGCTCTTCACTATGCCGAAAAAGGTTTTGAAGTAAACGCTCAGCTTGGTCTTCGCCTCAGCAGCATTGAGGATAAGCTCAATAAGTTTTCGTGGCTTCATAATGAGAACGGCGAATTCCTCTCGGAGGGAGATATTATGTATCAGCCTGAGCTTGCCAAAGTTATAAAGGCTATTCAGGCAGAGGGCGCAAAGGTGTTTTACAGCGGATGGATCGCCGACGATATTGCCGCAAACACTTCATTAACAAAAGAGGATCTTGCGGGCTATCAGGTTTATAAACGAAACGCCCTGAAGGGCTACTTTGAAGGCTACACGGTTTACAGCGCGAATTCACCTCTTTCCGGCATAACTCTTATTCAGATGCTCGAAATGGCGGAGGAGCTTGATATTGCAAATCCAAAAACGCAGCCTCTCGATTATCTCGCTCAGCTCAAGCAGATAACCGCAACTGCCTACGGAAGCCGATATTCCACCATTGGAGACCCCTCATTTTACGGGATAAATGAAAACGAGCTTATTAGCAGAGAATATATAAGAAGTCTCTTAGCTCTCGGCTATGACGATGAGGACTATGATAAAGACTATGAGGGTATGGAGACCACCAGCTTCTCCATTGTTGATTCAAGCGGCCTTGCCGTTTCCGCAACAAACACCCTGACCCAATTTTGGGGAGCGAGAATTGCCGTTGACGGAATTTATATGAACAGCACCAACGACAATTTCTCCTCGAGCGGAATAAACAAATATGAGCCCGGAAAACGCTCCCGCACCTTTACCGCTCCAACTATAATAACAGGCGATAACGGCTATGTTATGGCGATAGGAACTCCCGGAGGAAATAATATACCTACCCGCCTTTTCGGCATTTTGGTTGACATCTTAAAATTCGGAGAGGAGCCGCAGCAGGCGGTATTTAAGCCCGGAATTTTATATCAAAACGGTGTTTTAACGATGGGACGCGATGAAGAGAATCCGATGTGGTTCGACACCAGCGTTGTAAAGGAAAATATCGTTTGGAAGGCAAAGGGCATTTGGTGGGGAACTATTGCTCTCGCGGGATATTCGGACGAACAGAGAGCTTTCGCAGCCTTTGATGATAACCGCGGCGCAACTAAGGCAGGAATTTATAATCCGTAAAACAGCAACCGGAAGGCAAAAAAGCCTTCCGGTTCTTTTAACGCCCGCCGATTTTTGCCATATAGGGCGGCCATAGCGTAAACGAAAGCAGCGCTGCCCGCCTGATGCGGCAAAGGCGCTTTCTTTTCATTTCTGCGGCGGGGAGATCTCTTTGATCTCTTTTTTCAGATGCCAAATATTGTGCGCCAATATTAAGCCTCCGTAAAGCAGGATGGATATAAAAACAGTAAGTGAAAAATCACGCGGCAGCGAATAAGAATTCCAGTTGATTCCGGATATGATGCAATGGGCGATAATGTAGGCAAGCGGATATAAGCCGATGCGCTCTATCCAGATATTAAGCCCTGTCTTTTTTCGGGTTAGAACCCAAATGATTCCCAAAACCGCCATTGCTGCACCCGCTGAAATTAAATAATATCCAAGCGACAGCCGCGGCAGGACTATTCCGCTTTCAAAGTCAACGTTTTTATCAATTCGGATTTCGGCGTTTGGGTCATATTTTGCAATGCAAATATTTTCGGTGCCGTCATTGGGGATATATACTGCGATAATCGGTTTATTTTCCTCTGTTGTTACTGCTGCGGACAGCTTTCCTTTTTCTTTTGAGAACCACTTATCCCAGAGAGAAGTCCACGCTTCAATATCGCAGTAATATAGATCGCCGTCGGGGGCGTTATAGACGGTATAGTTGATTTCAGTTATTTTTTCATCAAAAGTTAAAAGCATACCTTCGCCGCCCAGCTGTTCGGGGGTAATAAGATTATCGGAATACGGAAAGTAGATCGGCGCGTCCAGCGCGGCAAAGGCGGAAACGAATATGGCTGTTATAAATACCGCGGTCAGGGCAACCGTCTGCAATTTTTTTATTTTCAGCTTCCGGCTTAAGTTTACAAGCGTTGCGGAATTGGAAGTATACTGCACAGGCTGCGGTTCTTTTGCCTTTTTTAATTCCTTTTTGCATTCTTCGCAGGTTTTCAAATGCTCCTCAACAAAGTCCAGAGTGTCGGAACTTACCATATCTTCTGCATACAGCGGCAAAATATCCCTGATAATATTGCATTCATTTCTCATAAGATTTGTCCTCCAGTTTTGATTTGATCATAGCTTTGGAGCGGTGGTAGGTAACGCAGGCCCAGTTTTCCGATTTGCCGAAGATCTGACCTATCTGCTTAAAGCTCATCTGAGCAAAAACTCGCCACATAAACACCTCTTTATACGGTTCAGACACACTATGCAAAGCTGTTCTGATTAGCGCTGCTTCTTCGCGGTCAATAACCTGTTCTTCAATTGAGCGTTCCTCGGACGGCAGCTCGCGCAGCTTGGAATCATCAATTCTTTCTGTCTTTCCAAGCTTTTTCAGATGAGAATAATAGCAGTTTTTTGCAATCTGACAAAGCCATACCCGAATATCGCAGTCGCCCCGAAAACCGCTGATCGAACGCATTGCTTTGAAGAACGCTTCGCTTGTTATTTCTTCCGCTAAAACCTCGCTGCCTGATAATCTGAGGATATATAGGTAAACATCATTAAAATAAGCTCGGTAAATTTCCTCAAACTCCGTCACTCTGCCACCTCCATTCACCTATAAGACTTCCCGGATCGCAAAATCTTACAAAACTTTTTATAAACAGTAAAACAAAAATCCGATTAACACGAATTTTTATTCGGCGTATCGGATCTTTTTGTTCATATTCTATTTCCTGGAAACACGAAAAATTATTTCTTCAGCTTATTATATGCCGCTATTACCGCGTTTGACACTGTGCCTCTGAAGGCTCCGTTTTCGAGCGCGAGAACCCCCTCGATCGTTGTTCCGCCGGGGGAGCAGACCTCGTCCTTTAAAAGTCCCGGATGCTTGCCGCTTTCGATAAGCATTTTTGCGCTGCCGAGCAGGGTTTGAGATGCAAAGAGCATTGCCTTATCGCGTGTTAGGCCGCATTTTACTGCTCCGTCCGCAAGAGCCTCCAAAAACATATAGGCATATGCGGGGCCGCAGCCCGAAACTGCCATGCCCGCGTCAATTTTGCTTTCATCGAGCTTAACTGTTTTGCCCGAATACTTCATAAGGTCAATAAATGCCTCTTCCTCATCGTCCGTTATGCCGGAGGCGGTGCAGTAGAGGGTGAGCCCTTCGCCAACGGCAACAGGGGTGTTGGGCATAATGCGGACAATTTTTTTTGTGCCGAATAATTCCGAAAGGGTTTTTGTGTCAATTCCCGCTGCCATGGAAACGATAACGGTGAAGCCCTTGATAGAGGAGGCTATTTTATCTGCAACGGCCTTAACAACGTCCGGCTTAACTCCCAAAAAGACGAAATGACTGCTTGAAGCGAGGCGGTCGGGCGGTAAAAATTCCGCATTTTTGCTTTTTGCCTTGTTTTCGTCTGTATCGTAAACGGCTATATTGCCTGTGCTTTTTTTAACGGCGTCCAGCAGCGCGCCGCCCATATTTCCCGCGCCGATAAAGCCGGCGTCAAATAAATTCATAATACTCTCCTATCTTATCTGTCCGTTACCGGATATAATATATTTATATGTGCAAAGCTCCTTTAGCCCCATAGGTCCTCGCGCGTGGAGCTTTTGAGTTGAAATTCCCATTTCGCAGCCGAGTCCGAATTCTCCTCCATCGGTAAAGCGGGTTGAGGCGTTAACATAAACCGCCGCGCTGTCAACAAGCTTGGTGAAAATTTCGGAGTTTTCTGCGTTTTCGGTTATGATAGCGTCGGAATGATGGGTGGAGTGAAGCGAAATATGCTCTGCGGCTTCAAAAACGCTTTCAACGGACTTTACTGCCATAATATAGTCAAGAAACTCCGTGTCGAAGTCGTTTTCCCCCGCTTTTTCGGCGTTTTTCATATATTTTAAGCTCTCTTCATCAGCTCTCAGCTGAACCGGATGCTCTCCGCTCTGCAGCCTTTTTTCAAGCTGCGGCAAAAATTCGGGGAGCAGCTTTTTATTTACAAGGCAAACCTCCGCCGCGTTGCAAACCGACGGACGGCTTTTTTTTGCGTTTTCTATAATGCTGAGGGCCTTTTCGGTGTCGGCATATTCGTCAACGTAAATATGGCATATGCCCGTGCCTGTTTCTATACACGGAACTAAGGCGTTTTGAACGCAGGCGGAAATAAGCCCCTTGCCGCCTCTCGGAATAAGCAGGTCAACTAAGCCGACTCCGCGCATAAGCTCGTTTGCGCTCTCGCGGGAAACATCCTCAATAAGCATAACCGTGTTTTCCGGAAGACCTGCTTTTTTCAGTCCCTCGCGCATAGCGTCGGTTATCGCCTTAGCGCTCATATGAGCCTCCTTGCCGCATCTCAGGATGCAGGCGTTTCCGCTTTTTATGGCTAAGGCAGCCGCATCGGAGGTAACATTGGGCCGGCTCTCATAAATTATAGCTATAACTCCGAGAGGAACGCTGATTTTTTTTATCTCCATTCCGTTTTTATGGGTGCGGCTCTCTAAAACGGTTCCAACCGGATCAGGCAAAAGGCAAACGTTCCTTATTCCCTGCGCCATAGCGCTTATTCTCTCTTCGGTTAAAAGAAGGCGGTCAAGCATAACGTCCGATATTTTTCCCTTGGCGTTATTAACGTCCTCTTTGTTTGCTTCAAGAATAGTCTGAGAGTTTTTTTCAAGCGCGCTTGCCATTTCAAAAAGCGCGCGGTTTTTTTGCTCTTCATTTGCTCCGGCTATCGCCGATGACGCCGCTTTTGCAGCGCGCATAATTTCAAGAGTTGTCAATTTCTTTTTTCTCCCGTGAATTTTGTTCCCACCTGTTTGCCCTCAAGAATATCGTAGAGCACGGCGGGGTTTTTGCCGTTTGCTATAACCATATCGCAGCCATCTTCCATAGCTATTTTCGCGGCCTCGATTTTTGTTGCCATACCGCCGGTTCCGACCTTTGATGAAGCTCCGCCGGCTATTGCCTCTATCTCGGGCGTTATCTCGTTTACCTGCGTCAGCAGAGTGGCGTTCGGATCCTTATTCGGGTCGGCGGTGAAAAGGCCGTCAATATCGGTTAAAAGTATGAGCAGGTCGGCGCTTACGCTTACTGCAACCCTTGCGCTGAGGGTGTCGTTATCGCCTATTTTAAGCTCCTGAGTTGCAACGGTATCGTTTTCGTTGATTATGGGAATAACGTTCAGTTCGAGCAGCTTATTCATGGTTGAAATAAAATTTTCATACTGCTGCGCGTCAATAAAGCTTGAAGCGGTGAGCAGGAGCTGCGCCACCGTATGGTTATATTCCCCGAAATATTTATCGTAGGTATACATCAGCTCGCTCTGACCTATTGCGGCAAGAGCCTGCTTCATAGCGAGAGAATTGCCTGAGTTTTCAACCCCTGCCTTTCCTCTGCCCATGCTCACCGCGCCTGAGGATACGATTATTACCTCGTTTCCGGAGTTTTTTATATCGCTGACAACCTTGCAGAAGTTCTCAATATGCCTTATGTTCGGATGCCCGGTGGGGTGGGAAAGTGTTGAGGTGCCAATTTTTATAACCAAGCGCATTTTAATATCCTCTGACACCCTCAACGGATTCATCGTTTTCTATCCAGCTCTGAACGGGAATTATTCTGTAGTTATCCTTGTCGTCCCGAATAATGACCTCTTTTATGCCAGCGTTTATTATCATCCGCTTGCACATAGAGCAGGAGCAGGAATTTGAAACATAGCTGCCGTCAGGTTCAACGCCGGTGAGATAGAGAGTTGCGTCTATCATCTTATCTCTTGAGGCGCTTATTATGGCGTTTGCCTCCGAATGAACGCTTCTGCAAAGCTCATAGCGTTCGCCGCGGGGAATATTGAGCTGCGCCCTTACGCAGTAGCCCATATCCGAGCAGTTGGCTCTGCCTCTCGGCGCGCCGACATAGCCGGTTGAAATCACCTCGTCATTTTTAACTATAACGCTGCCGTAGGCTCTTCTCAAACACGTTGAACGCTTTGATACCATTTCGGCCAAATCAAGATAATAATTTATTTTGTCACGTCTTTCCATTTTTTCCTCCGCTTATCTGACCGCTTCGCCGAGCAGGTCATATTCGTTTGTGTTTGTTATTTTAACCTTAACAAAATCGCCTATGTTGAGTTCTTTTGGGGAAATAAAGCGTATGGCGGAATCAATTTCGGGAGCGTCCATCCAGGTTCTTCCCGAATATGAGTCGCTGTAGCCGTCATAGTCCTCAACAACGCATTCAACGGTTTTTCCTATAAGCGCTTCCTGCTTTTCCGTAAATATGGAATACTGCTGTTCCATAAGAACCTCGCCCCTGTGGGACGCAAGCTCGGGATCCACCTGGTTTTCCATATCAAACGCCTTTGTTCCCTCCTCGGGAGAAAAGGCAAAGCAGCCCAGGCGGTCAAAGCCTATGTCGTCAATAAATTCACTTAAAATGTCAAAGTCCTCGTCCGTTTCGCCGGGGAAGCCGGTTATAAAGGTCGTTCTGAGAACGCAGTCCGGCATATAGGAGCGGATTTTATTTATAAGAGCGGTGAGACTCTCCTTATCGCCTGTGCGGTTCATTGTTTTTAGGAGCCGCCCGCTTGCGTGCTGAAGGGGAAGGTCTATGTAGTTTAATATCTTTTCGTTATCCCTCATAACGGTTAAAAGCTCGTCGGTTATTCTGTCGGGATAGCAGTATAAAAGCCTTATCCAGCGAAGATCATCAATTTTTGAAAGCTGGGTTAAAAGCTCGGGGAGCATAAGACGGCCGTAAATATCAAGTCCGTAGCGCGTTGTGTCCTGGGCGATAACTATAAGCTCTTTAACTCCCTCATCGGCAAGAGCTTTCGCCTCGCTGACAATATCCTCGATTTTGCGGCTCCTGAACGGCCCGCGAATGAGGGGTATTGCGCAAAAAGAGCAGCAGTTTGAACAGCCGTCGGAAATTTTGAGATATGCCCAGTGCGGCGGAGTTGTTAAAACTCGCTCGCCGGAAAGCGGAAGAGCCGTTTTATTCGGGTATTCGCTCTTTTTTTCCTCGTTTACAACGTTGTTTACAAACTCAACTATATCTCCGTTTATGCCCAGCCCCGCAACAGCGTCAACCTCAGGCATCTCCTTGAGGATCTCGTCCTTATATCTCTCTGCCATACAGCCGATAACTATAATTTTGCCAACGTCGCCGTCCTCTTTATACTGCCCCATCTCTATGATATTGTCTATTGCCTCCTGCTTCGCCGCCTCAATAAAGCCGCAGGTGTTTATTATAACAATATCCGCGCCGAACGGGGTGTCGATCATCTGATAGCCCGCATCGGACAGCTTTTTTATCATAAGCTCGCTGTCCACCTGATTTTTAGGACAGCCCAGGGATATAAATCCTATTTTTTTGTTCATTAGTAATCCTCCTCTGAAAAGGATATAACCTCTCTTATTTCGCTCATAGAGTAGCCCGCCGTTAAAAGCCGCCTTAAAAGCCTGTCAACATCCTTTTTTGTTGGGCTTTCGGGCAGGTGAATTTTGCTTATTATATTTATTATACCCGCTTTTTTATCAATATCAAGAGAGTTTGCCGCATTTTTTGCGGTTTCGCGGTCAATTCCCCTGCTTATCAGCTCGTTTTTTATTCTTTCGGCGGAATAGCTTTTTCGCCTTGAAAGCTCCTCCGCCAGATCGCGGGCGAATTTTTCATCGTCAATAAGCCCGTTTTCGGTCAGCTTCAAAATTGCCGAATCGGCCGCTTCATCCGAATATTTTTGCCTGAGCTTCATTTTAAGCTCCTTTTCGCCGTGGGCGCGGTTGGAGAGCAGCCTCAGAGCCTTTTCATAGGCGTCGTGCTCTTCTCCGAGAGCCTTCAGAGCGAAAAGCTCCTCTTCGTCCGCCTCTTTTTTGGAGCTGATGGGAGAAGCATACCAAATTAAAGCAGGGACGGTGAAATAATATTCACCGTCCGCATGTATGTTTATTCTGCCGGATTTTGCGGTAGTTACGCTTATTTCCATCAGTCTGCCGCTATGTCGATTTTAATTTTGGGAAGTCTGCCGTTATTGGGGGCTATGGGCTCGGGGAGAGCCTCTTCCTCGGCAGCGGGAGCGGAAGAGGGAGCCATGGCGGCTCTCAGCTTCTTTTCAACCTCGGCGGCAAAATCAGGGTTATCAAGAACATACTGCTTAACCTTATCACGCCCCTGACCTATTCTCTGATCGCCGTAGGAGAACCATGCGCCGCTCTTATGAATAATATCAAAGCTGACTGCCATATCAACCAGCTCGCCCTCTTTTGAGATGCCCTTGCCGTACATAATGTCAAACTCCGCCTCTCTGAACGGGGGAGCCACCTTATTTTTAACTATCTTCGCCCTTGTGCGGGAGCCTATAAATTCATTGCCCGGAGCCTTGAGCTGTTCAACGCGCCTTACGTCTATTCGCATTGAAGCATAGAATTTGAGCGCGCGGCCGCCCGTTGTAACTTCCGGGTTGCCATACATAACTCCAACCTTTTCTCTCAATTGGTTTATGAAAATAACAAGGCAGTTTGAGCGGGAAATAGCTCCCGCGAGCTTTCTCAACGCCTGGCTCATAAGTCTTGCGTGAAGTCCAACGTGCGAATCGCCCATATCTCCCTCAATTTCCGCCTTGGGAACAAGGGCGGCAACGGAGTCAACAACTATAACGTCAAGCGCGCCTGAGCGGGTTAAATATTCGGCTATTTCAAGTGCCTGCTCGCCGTTGTCGGGCTGGGAAACAAGAAGAGAATCAACGTCAACGCCCAAATTGGCGGCGTATTTGGGGTCAAGAGCGTGCTCAGCGTCAATAAAAGCAGCCTCACCGCCGTTTTTCTGAGCCTCGGCAACAACGTGCAGCGCGAGAGTTGTTTTACCGGAGCTCTCGGGGCCGTATATTTCAACTATCCTGCCCTTTGGCAGTCCGCCTATTCCTGTTGCAATGTCAAGCGCAATGGAGCCGGTTGAAATGGCGTCCACTTTAAGTGCCTGAGTTTGCCCTAAACGCATAACCGCACCCTTGCCGAATTGCTTTTCTATTTGGGTTATCGCGGTTTTCAGAGCCTCCTGCCTGTCGGATGACGAAGCGCCGTTTTTGATATCTTCTTTTCTGTCTGCCATAGCCGTATCCTTTCTGATGAACAAATGTTTCTGATCTTTGAAAATATTATATACTAAAATTTTTTAAAAAGCAATAGAAAATTTTTTTATACTGTGATAAAATACGTTAAATGGTACTCTGAGTGTTACCGGCGGCTGCTGATTGCCGTTAAATATTGTTTTAATTCGTAAGTGTTTACCTAAATAATACTCTAAAGGGGTGAGCGTATGAGTAATTCGGCAAAAAACGTTGAGGTTCTCGCTCCGGCGGGCGGCAAGGAACAGCTCTATGCGGCGGTAAGGAGCGGAGCGGACGCCGTTTATTTCGGCGCGTCCGATTTTAACGCGCGCAGAAATGCCGAGAATTTTTCGGATGAAGATTTTTCGGACGCGGTTAAATATTGCCGTATAAGGGGAGTTAAAACGTATATCGCGCTCAATACTCTCGTTTTTGATAAAGAGCTGCCAAAGCTCCTTTCAACCCTTTCTCTCATTCATAAAAGCGGAGCAGACGGCGTTATAGTTCAGGATATGGCGGTCGCTTCAATTGTAAAAAAATATTTTCCGTCTCTTTCGCTTCACGCCTCAACTCAGATGGCGGTTCATAACGTGAGCGGGGCAAAGGAGCTTCAGGACTATGGCTTTAAGAGGATAGTTCTCGCAAGAGAGCTTTCATTAAAAGAAATCGAAAAGATCTGCTCTGAGATTCAGATTGAAACCGAGGCTTTTGTTCACGGAGCCCACTGCATGAGCGTTTCGGGGATGTGTTATATGTCGTCCGTTTTCGGCGGCAGGAGCGGAAACAGGGGACTGTGCGCTCAGCCGTGCAGGCTGAATTTTAAGAACGATAAAAGGGAATATGCTCTGAGCCTTAAGGATATGTCGCTTATAACGCATCTGGCGGAGCTTAAAAATGCGGGAGTTAATTCCTTTAAGATAGAGGGCAGAATGAAGCGCCCTGAATATGTTGCCGCGGCAGTTAACGCCTGCCGGGAAGGGCTTGAGGGGAAAGCTCCGGATATAAACGCTCTTAAAAGCGTTTTTTCGCGCAGCGGCTTTACCGACGGATATCTGACCTCAAAAATTAACGGAGGGATGTTCGGCCACCGCCAAAAGGAGGATGTTACTGCCGCAAAGGCTGTTCTTCCGGAGCTTAAAAGGCTTTATGCCAAAGAGCGAAAGAGCGTTGAAATTTCCGTAAAATTTTCTTTAAAGGCAAACGAAAACGCCGCCCTTGTTCTCAGCGACGGGAAAAACGAGGTTAAGGTTTTCGGGGACGTCCCCGAAACGGCTGAAAGAGTGAGCCTTAATGAAGAGAGCGCAAAAAATTCGCTTTTAAAGCTCGGCGATACTCCGTTTTTTTGCAGGGATTTTATTTGCGATATAGAGCCGGGACTTATTATTCGCGTTTCCGCTCTGAACGGCATGCGAAGGGAAGCCTGCGATAAGCTTTTTGAAAAAAGAGCTCAAACGTGCAGAGAGGAAATTTATTTTCCCCTGCCGGTTTTTGATCGAGCAGAAAATAAAAAGGCGCCTGAATTAAGGCTCAGATTCGGGTTTGCGGCGCAGTTTTTTGAAATGCCGGACTGCGATAGATATATTATGCCGCTTAAGGAAATTTATTATCACCGCGAGCTTATTTCCGAAAAGCTGTCGGCAGAGCTGCCGGCGCTTATATTTCCTGCCGATGAGGAAAGAATTTCGGGAATGCTTACCGAGCTGAAAAAAGCGGGACTTAAAACGGCGGTTGCCGAAAATATCGGAGCGGTAAGGCTCATAAAGGATGCGGGACTTTTCGTTTCGGGCGGAGCGCAGCTGAATATATTAAACAGCCTTGCCCTGAGAGAATACGAAGCCCTCGGCTGCCTTGACAACACTCTCTCCTTTGAGCTTGGTTTTTCGGATATGAAAAAAATAAGCGGCGAAGGCAAAACCGGCTTTATCGCCTATGGACATCTGCCCTTAATGCGTTTTCGCTCCTGCCCGGAGAGGGATGAAACGGGCTGCGGCGAATGCAGGGGAAGAGCGGTCATAACCGACAGGCGCGGAGATAAGTTTAATCTGCTTTGCTCGGGAAAAAGATTTTCAACCCTCTATAACCCCATCCCTCTATATTCCGGCGGTTTAACGGAGCCTAAAACAGAATTCCGCACTCTCTTTTTTACCTATGAGAGCAAAGAGCATTGCAAAAAAATAACCGAAACCTATCTTTCAGGTAAAAAGACGGATTTCCCCGTAACCGCCGGATTATATAATAAAGAGCTTTTATGATAAGGGAAAAAATGAAAAAGCAGACGGACACATATTTTTATAAATCTTATTTTACCCTCTTTGGGGTTGTTGCGGCGCAGAGTCTTATTGTTTTCAGCGTAAATCTTGCCGACAGCATAATGCTGGGGCGTTACAGCGAAACGGCAATGAGCGGCGTGAGCCTTGCCAATCAAATTCAGTTTTTGCTCCAGTGCTTTATAAACGGCGCCGGCAACGGGCTTGTTGCGCTCGGCTCGCAATACTGGGGAAAAAAGGATACCGAGTCAGTTAAAAAGGTGTTTTCTGCGTCGTTTGTTCTGAGCATTTTTATGAGTCTTGTTATGGCGGCGGCAGTTGCCGCTTCGCCCTCGGGAGTTTTGGGGCTGCTGTCAGATAAAGAGGATATCGTTGCCGAAGGCGCGAAATATATCGCCATTATGGCCCACAGCTATATTATTTTTGCGGTGAGCAATATAATCATCGCTCTGCTCAGAGCAGTTGAAACCGTTCGAATTGGCTTTTATACCTCGGTTATGACGCTCGTTATAAATGTTTTTCTCAATTACGCGCTGATTTTCGGAAACTTCGGTTTCCCCGAGCTTGGAGTTAAAGGGGCGGCTTTTGCAACGCTCATTTCGAGGATAGCCGAGCTTATTGCGGTTGTTTTTTACCTGTTTTTTGCCGATAAAAAACTGAGATTTATGCTCAGAGAAGTGTTCTCGGTGGATAAGCGGTATCTGCGGGATTATCTCAGAACGGGTCTGCCGCTTGTAGGCTCCGGAGGGTCGTGGGGAATTGCGATGTTTTTGCAGACCTCAATTATAGGCAGACTCGGCGCGGCGGCAATCGGCGCAAACGCCGTTTCGGCTCCCGTTTTTCAGGTCGTTGGGGTGCTGTATCAGTCCGCATCCTCCGCTTCGGGGGTTCTAACGGCAAAAACCGTTGGCGAGGGCGACATCCCTAAGGTTAAGAGATATGTTAAAAAAATGCAGATAATTTTTCTCATAACGGGAGTTGTTTCAACCGCCTCTCTTTTGCTGTGCAAAAACTCGATCGTTGCATTTTATGATATTTCCGATGAAACGCGCGCGCTTTCGTTTACATTTATCAATATTCTCGCTGTAACCGTTTTGGGATCGGCGTATGAGGCTCCGTGCCTTGTTGGCATAGTTTCGGGCGGCGGCGACACAAAATTTGTTTTTAAGAACGATATAATATTTATGTGGTGCATAGTTTTGCCGCTCTCCGCGCTCTCGGCGTTCGTTTTCAAATGGCCTGTTCCGGTAACGTTTTTTATTCTTAAAATGGATCAGATATTAAAATGCGCCGTTGCCGTTATAAAGGTGAACAGATTTAAGTGGATAAGAGATTTAACAAAATTAAGCGCTGCTGAAAATTAAACCGCATAAAAAAGGACGGTTCAGGGTTTTCCCTGAACCGCTTTATTATAGTAAAATAATATTGTTTTCGGCACACTCTTCTCTCATATTATCCGGCCATACCGAAACCTGAACCTCGCCTATATGCGCCTTGCCCAGCAGCAGCATACACAGCCTTGACTGACCTATTCCGCCGCCTACGGAAAGCGGAAGAGTACCGCTCAGGATTCCCCGATGAAACAAAAATCTCTCTCTGTCCTGAGCGTTTGCTTCAATAAGCTGAGAGCGAAGGGAGTTTTCGTCCACCCTGATTCCCATAGAGGAAATTTCAAGCGCGAGGGAGAGGGTTTCATCCCAAACAAATATGTCGCCGTTGAGCATCCAGTCATCATAGTCGGGCGCTCTGCCGTCGTGTTTTTTGCCGCTTTTAAGAATGCCGCCTATCTGCATAATAAAAACTGTGCCGTGCTCTTTAACTATGGCGTTTTCGCGCTCCTTTGAGGTGAGCTCGGGATACATATCTTCAAGCTCCTGCGTTGTTATAAAGAAAACGTCTCTCTTAATTTCGGTTTTCAGCTCAGGATATGCCGCTTTTAAGGCTTCATTCGTGTCGCATAGCGCGCCAACTATCTTTTTAACGGTATCTTTAAGATAATCAAAGTTTCTGTTCTCCCGGGTTATAACCTTTTCCCAGTCCCATTGGTCAACAAAGAGGGAGTGGAGATTGTCGCAGTCGTCATCGCGGCGAATGGCGTTCATATCGGTGTAAATGCCCTCGCCCGGAGCATATCCGTAGCGGTAAAGCGCCATTCTCTTCCATTTGGCGAGCGACTGAACGACCTCGGCAACGCCGTCAACCTCTTTCATTGTAAAATGCACTTTTCTCTCAACGCCGTTTAAGTCGTCGTTTAATCCGCTGTCCTTTGTAACCATAAGGGGTGCAGTTATGCGGTCAAGGTTTAATGCCGCCGAAAGCTTTTTTTGAAATGTATCTTTTGTAAGTTTAATTGCTTTTTGAGTGTCTCTTAATGAGAGCACGCTTTTATACTCTTTTGGAAAAATAAGGGTTGAACTCATAATATCAGGCTCCTTGTAATCTGATTCGGAATTTGCCATGTGTAATTCCGAATTATTATAATTATATGATGAGATTGTGATAGATCACTTTAATATTTACGTTAAATATGATCATATGATCAAATCGCGAAGCGTTTTCCGATCCACATACCTCATCCCGTGAGCGATAGCGAACGTTATCTTATATTTCCCACCGTTCTGGGATAGAAAATAACGTCTCTTATATTGCTCATACCGGTGCAATACATTATAACTCTCTCAAAGCCCAGTCCGAAGCCGGAGTGAGGAACGCTGCCGTATTTGCGAAGAGCAAGATAATCGCCGTAGTCGTCCATGCTCATTCCTTTATCCTGCATAGCCTTAACGAGCTTATCAAGGTCGGCCTCTCTCTCGCTGCCGCCTATAATTTCGCCAACGCCCGGAACAAGCAGGTCGGTTGCCGCAACGGTCTTGCCGTCGGGGTTTTGCTTCATATAAAAGCTCTTTATGCCCTTGGGATAGTTTATGAGGAAAACGGGCTTTTTATATATCTTTTCGGTTATATAGCGTTCGTGTTCGCTCTGAAGGTCACAGCCCCATTCAACCGGATATTCAAAGTCGGCGTCCGCTTTTTTGAGCAGCTCAATTGCGTCTGTATAGTCAACTATCGCAAAATCGTTGTTTATAACGTTTAAGAGCTTCTCGGTAAGCCCTTTTTCAAAGCGCTCTTCAAAGAATTTAAGCTCCTCGGGGCATTTTTCCATATAATCCCTTATGATATATTTCATCATATCCTCGGCAATCTCTATAAGGTCGGGAAGCTCTGCAAAGGCTATTTCCGGCTCAACATGCCAGAATTCGGCAACGTGGCGAAGGGTGTTGCTCTTTTCGGCTCTGAAGGAGGGCCCGAAGGTATAAATCTTGCCCATAGCCATAGCCATAACCTCGCCCTCAAGCTGTCCCGAAACGCTCAGCCCCGCTTTTTTTCCGAAAAAGTCGTCGGCATAGTAGTCGTCGGCGTTTTTATATGCGTCCGAATAGCCTATCGTTGTAACCTTAAACATCTCTCCCGCGCCCTCGCAGTCCGAGCCTGTTATAAGGGGAGTGTTAACATATATATATCCTCTCTCCTGAAAATAGCGGTGAATTGCCGCCGCCATAACCGAGCGAACTCTGAAAACCGCGTTAAAGGTGTTTGTGCGAACGCGGATATGGGGCATCTCGCGCAGGGTTTCAAGCTTCTGAAACTTTTTTTGAAGAGGATAATCTTCGGGGCAAACGCCGAGAACGGCGATCTCCTTTGCATCTATCTCAGCGGAGCCGTTATTGGGATTTACAACAACCGTTCCCTCAATTTTAAGCGAAGCCCCAAGCTTTGCCGCCTCCGGAGGGAGATTGACACCCGCGTTTTTATCTATAACGATTTGAAGATGGTTTAACGTTGAGCCGTCGTTGAGAGCTAAAAAGGCCATATTCTTTGAGTCGCGCGCGGTGCGGACCCAGCCGCAAACGGTAACGAAAGAGCCAACAAGCTCAGGATTTGACATAATTTCTTTTACTTCGGTGTGTTTCATACCTAAATCTCCTTTAAAAAATAATACAGTTGTTCATCCCATAGGACGAGCAACTGTGACCCGCGGTACCACCTATTTTGCCTTTCGGCCCCTTTATGATCTCGCAAAAGACCTGCGCCTGTAACGGAGCGCCGCCGGCTTGCCTACTGAAATTATCTTTGTTCAGCTCACAGCTCCCGGGTGTTCTTCACATAACTGCTGCTGCGGACTTTCCAGCGCCGTCCGCTCTCTGTAAGTGCTGATTATGCTACTTTTCCCGATCATTGCCTTTTATACCGCCATTATATGCTCCAAAATCAATCTTGTCAAGGATTTTCTGATAATTCATACGCAATTGCATGAGCTTTCTTCAAATTCCACCTCGTTTTTGCGGCACCAATCGGCGGCTGCGCGTTTGGCGGCGAGAACGCAAACGGACGCATAATAAAGCTCGTTTCTTTTAAGAGACGGTTCTATATTATAGTATATTACATTATTATTCATCTGAAAAAGATCTCTTACGTCCTTTTCAAGAATCATATTTTTAAGCGTTTCGGCGCAGTTTTTCAGTACGGTGTTTTCGAAACATTCATACGCTGCGTCTTTAACATAAAATTCATTTACGGTAAGGGTGAATTTTGCCCATTCCCGGGCGTCCGCCGGCTGCATTATCCCAACGCCGAAAGATTTGGTTGATTCCATACTAACCTCACAACTGTTAAAATTCGAAATCAGGAATAAATAATTCCGAATAAGGAAAAACCGCAGTCGGCGATATAATATTATGATCAAAACGCGAAGCGTTCCCCTAAATTCCGAATTCCTGATTCCTGATTAAAATAGTTTTTATACGTTAAATCTAAACAGAACTATATCTCCGTCCTGCATAACGTATTCTTTTCCCTCGCTTCTGACAAGTCCTTTTTCTTTTGCCGCGGTCATAGAGCCGTTTGCCATAAGGTCGTCAAAGGATATTACCTCCGCTCTTATAAAGCCGCGCTCAAAATCGGAATGTATTTTACCTGCCGCCTGGGGGGCTTTTGTTCCTTTTTTTATCGTCCAGGCGCGAACCTCGGGCTTTCCGGCGGTGAGGTAACTCATAAGCCCTAAAAGGTCGTAGCTCTTTTCAATGAGGTTGTCAAGTCCGCTCTGAGTTATGCCCAGCTCCGATAAAAACATTTCCCTCTCTTCGCTCTCCAATTCGGCAAGCTGTGCCTCAAGCTCCGCGCAAACAGGAAGCGCTCTGCTGCCCTCGTTTTCGGCTATCTCCTTAACCTTAAGATAGTTTTTGTTTGTGTTTATATCGCTCGAAAAATCGTCCTCGCTCATATTGCAGGCATAAATAACCGGCTTTGAGGTGAGCAGCGCAACGCTGTCGAGAACCTCTTTTTCATCATCGCTCATGTCCACCGCTCTCGCGCACACTCCGGCATTTAATTCGTCCTTTACCCGGTTGAAAAAAGCTATATTAGCTCCGAGGGATTTATCGCCCTTCATCGCCTTTGTGTCGCGGTCGATTCTGCGCCCGAGCACATCAAGGTCGGATAAAATAAGCTCCATATTTATGGTTTCAATGTCGCGCGCGGGATCAACGCTGCCGTCAACGTGCATAACATCATCGTTTTCAAAGCAGCGAACAACGTGAACAATGGCGTCTACCTCGCGTATATGCGATAAAAACTTGTTTCCGAGCCCTTCTCCCTTTGAGGCTCCCTTAACAAGCCCCGCTATATCAACAAATTCTATCGTTGCGGGAGTTATCTTATCGGGGGAATACATTTTTGCAAGCGCGTCAAGCCGCTTGTCCGGCACCGCAACAACTCCTACATTCGGCTCTATGGTGCAAAATGCGTAGTTCGCCGCCTGCGCTCCGGCGTTTGTTAAGGCGTTAAAAAGAGTGCTTTTTCCAACGTTCGGAAGTCCAACTATACCTAATTTCATTTTTTATTTCACAGCCTTTCCGACTACAAATTTATAAATAAACTTTTGGTTATTTTATCATATTTTATTTAATAATACAAGTCCTGAAATTTTAATCGCAATAAACAAAACAGCACCTGAGAAAGATGCTGTTTTTCTCCTTATTCATTTTTTTGTTCTTTTATATCGTTGCACTTTTTTTTAAGCTGTGATACGGCATCGGTATTTTTTTGAGTGTGTTCCAACAAATAGTCAATGCTCACTCCATATAAGTCCGCTAATTTAATAAGAAAATCAATAGGAATAGTGCGTATTCCTGTTTCATATCTGCGGTATACCTCTCTTTTACAGCCCAAGTAATCCGCTATATTTTGTTGTGTTAGGTCATTATCAATTCGTAAATCTGCAATTCTTTTAAAAAACATATCGTCCCACCGTTGACAATGCTACCATTCGGTTGTATAATATTTTTAATAATGCCACCAAATGGTAGCATTAACAAAAATAAAACAAAAATACATCTCAAAGTGTGGTGACGAAATCTTAAATGCAGTTCGTGTGCCATAAAAAGTTTTTGTAAAAATTAAGGAGGTAATTTTCAATGGAACAGCAAAACACTAATAAAAAGCAAAAAAATATTCTGTTAAAAATCGGAATGATCATACTGTTTATTTTACTTATGATAGGAATATCGGCAGGAGTGTCAACAGTCATATATAATAATAAAAATATACCTGCATCCTCAGCAGTAGAAAACGGACTGTCTGCATACGAAATAGCTGTTCAGTACGGTTATGACGGCTCAGTAGAAGATTGGCTTGATTCTTTAAGCGGTAAATCCGCATACGATATAGCTGCCGAAAACGGCTATTCGGGAACAGAGACAGAATGGATAGCTGCGCTTGAAAGCGCTGCAAATCAAAAAAATGAAACCATCAAAACAGCCTCTTTCTCGGCAAACGGTGAGCTTATTATCACTCTTTCGGACGGAACTCAGCTTAATCTCGGCAAGGCTGTGGGAGAAAACGGAAAAGACGGCAAAGATGGGCATAACGGCGCTAACGGTGTAAACGGCAAGGATGGCGTTGGCATTTCATCTGCAAAAATTAACTCGGACGGTCAGCTTGTTCTGAATTTTTCAAACGGAAATAGCGTCAATCTTGATAAAGTTGTTGGAATGAACGGCGCTGACGGAGTTGGCGTAACAAAATCCGAAATAAACAAAAACGGTGAACTCGTACTTACATATTCCAACGGACAGACATACACTCTCGGCAGTGTTATCGGCGCAGCGGGAAAAGACGGCGTTGACGGAATAGACGGCGTTAACGGTGTTGACGGGAAAGACGGTGTTAACGGTTCAGACGGGCGTGACGGTGCAGACGGCAAAGACGGTATAAGCATTACAAATGCCGTGGTAGGTGATAATGGCGAGCTTGTGCTCACATATTCCAACGGAACAACTGCAAATCTCGGCGCTGTTGTTGGCAAAGACGGACAAGATGGCATTGACGGTTCAAACGGAGTGGATGGAATTAGTGTAATTAATGCTGAAATAACATCTGACGGCGAGCTTGTGCTTACATATTCAAACGGTCAGCGCTCAAATCTCGGAAATGTTATCGGCGCAAACGGTAAAGACGGCGCAGACGGTAAAGACGGAATTGACGGCAAAGACGGCACAAACGGTGCAGACGGAATCAGTGTTGTAAAATCCGAAATCAATTCACGGGGAGAGCTTGTTTTAACATATTCCGACGGCAATATTGATAATCTCGGTGTGGTTGTCGGCGCTAACGGTAAAGACGGTAAAGACGGCGAAAACGGTAAAGACGGAACCAACGGTAAAAACGGTAAAGACGGACTTAACGGAACCGACGGTAAAGATGGTGTTGGTATAGATAATATCGTTATCAACTCTGACGGACAGCTTGAAATCACCCTTACAAACGGAACTTCAATGAATCTCGGCAATATCAAAGGTGCCGACGGACAAAACGGTCATGACGGCAAGGACGGTCAAAACGGCAAGGACGGCACCGACGGTAAAGACGGAATCAGTATTGAAGAGGCAACAATTAATTCAAGCGGTGAGCTTGTTCTCAGCTATTCAAACGGTGACT
>JAFLUL010000027.1 GCA_022508845.1 Oscillospiraceae bacterium
TGCGATCAGCTGATTATACTGTCCGCCGAAATCAAGAACAAGAATTTTTTCCATAGTCTTAACCGCCCTTCACCATAAAAAATTAACGTATATTATATTCCTGCATGTATTTATTTTCAATAGTTTTTTTAAAAAAACAAAAAAAATCCCGAGAAAATTTTTCGGGAAATTTTTTGCCGAAGAATCAGGTCATTATGAACTGATTTTTTATTTATAGTAGGATGCCATTGTTTTTTCAGGATCGTCAAGTTCAACGGCGATACGAAGAATTAGTCTTGCGTCCGCCGCAGTTACATCCTTGGAATTATCCGCATCTGCTGCAACGGCGGATTCTTCAATCAGATTATCAAGCTTAACTGCCGCTCTTAACGCAAGTCTCGCGTCGGACGCCGTTACGCTTCCGTCAAGATTTACATCGCAATACGCAGGCGAGGGCGTTTTTTCGGTGAAAGAATTCCCGCACACTTCGCAGGTGTATTTCTTTTTGCCTTCTGAGGTTAGAGTTACTTTTGAGAGAGTTTTAACTTTAGTGTAGCTGTGGGCATAAGATGGGAGATAATCGGTTTTGAAAATCTCTCCGCAAACGGAGCACGCCGTTTCAATTTGTCCTTCATTCGAGCAGTTTGTCTTTTTTATGGTTTCGCTTCCTTCGGTATGCTCTGTTTTATTTATAATGGTTTCGGAAATTATTTTTTCGCAATCGGAGCAGGGAACAGCGGTTTTGCCATCTTTGGAGCAGGTTGGCTTGGTTATTATCGGGTCGCCGGGATCGTGGCTTTCGCCCGGGGTGGAATATTTTGTTGAGAGAACCTTTTTGCACTGTTTGCAGTAAGTTAGAAGCGTTCCTCCAACAAGAACATAGGAATCGTAATATGTATTATAAAAGAGGTCTTTGGAAGAATGGAAGAGGAAGAGCTGAGCTTCGGAGAGAGTATCTCCAGCGGAAATATCGGTTTTGAAAAGCAATACTCCTTCATCATCTTCGGGGTGGGTGCAGGGCTGCTTTTGAGTTATAAGAACCTTTCCGCAGTCCACACAGGTTTTAACTTTCTCGCCGTCTGAATTGCGCGACGGTTCTTTTGATTTTTCCCATTTGTCGGAAATAATATGCTCTCTATATTTATTTGAGGTATCTTCAGAGGGATTTATAAGGGAGGGGAAGTCGGTATAGCAGTAGCTCAAATCTATTGCTCCGGAAAAAGCGGGTATCTTTCCGGTGTTTGTGTATTGCCACATATCAATTTCTCCGCTGTATCCGCACTTTGAAACGCCGTATTGAGCTATCCAAACGGCTCGGTTTGAGAAAACAGACGGTTCAAGAAGCGTTTCGGCAAAGTATTTATTGCAGTATACTCCCGGATAATATCCTGCCTCTTTTATAGCATCGCAAAAGGTGTTAACAACCATTGAGCAAACGGTTTTTCCCGCTTTATAGTGCTCCAGGTTTTGTCCGTCGCTCTCGGAATAGTCCTCTATGTCTATGAAAACAGGCATATCCAGCTCAATATTGTTTGATTCCAGTATGTCTATTGTAAGCTCCGCCTCTTCAAGCGCCTGAGCCTTTGTAAGCGCATAGCTGAAAAAGTAAACTCCTATATGAAGTCCCGCGGCTTTTGCGGCATTGTAGTTTGCGAGAAAAGCGGTATCCTTATAAAGCGATTTAGCGGGGCCGTAGCCTCTGCCGGCTATTCTTATTATAACGCCCTCCACTCCGCATTCCGAGAACTTGTCCCATTTTAATTTTGAGGCGGCGTTAAACTTTGATATGTCCGCAACAAGATAAATCGGCTCTTTTGAAGGCGTTGGTTTAACGGAGCTGCTTGGAGAATACTGCTTATAACTCGGAGAGGCATATCCCGCTATATGTTCATCGCTGAGAGCATAGCTTTCCGTTTTCACCTTTCCGTCTGCGATATGGATAATACTAACGTTTTTTTTGTCTGAAGCGGTAACAATTCCGATATCGTCAATTTCGAGTATGTTCGCCGAGGATGAAATAAAAGCGATATCTCCTTCAAAAGGATCATATCCTCCTCCGAAAGCCGCAGAACGGAAAAAGCCGGAACTATCCGCGAAAAAAGCTTTGAACGCCGAAACGGAGCCTTCAAACGGGATTATTTCCTTTTCAACGCCGGCTTCATTTGCGCACCATACGATAAATGCCGCGCCGCGATGAGCTTCGGTTGAGCTTAAAAATTTGTCGTATTTTGTTGAGCCGTCGGATTTTGCTGAATATCCAAGCTGAGTTTTTGCAATTTCCGTTATGTCTGTTCGGGTGTTTCCTGTGTTTTTGTGTGTGTTTTCATATTTCGCAAACGCGATTATTGTAAACGATGAAATGATCATCGCCGTCAATAATAAAACGGCAAATGCACGTCTTATTTTTGAAGATAACATCTTCTCTTTCCCCCCGAAAAGTTAAAAAAGCGTTTTATGAGTGTTCTTTAGAGTTTTTCTATTTCGGCCATCAATTCGTTAAAAAGCTCGTCCTCCTTAACCTTTTTGAATATCTCGCCCTTTTTAAATATAAGTCCTTCGCCGTTTCCTCCCGCAATTCCGATATCTGCGTGGGCGGCCTCTCCCGGTCCGTTCACGGCGCAGCCCATAACAGCAACCGTGATATTTTTTTTGCAGATTCTCAGAGCATCTTCAACTCTTGAGGCAAGCGAAATGAGATCGATTTTTGTTCTGCCGCAGGTGGGGCAGGAGATGAGATTTGCTCCGCTCTGTCTTATGCCGACGGCGCTCAGAATATCATATCCCGCGTATACCTCCTCAATCGGAGAGGCGGTGAGCGAAACTCTTATCGTGTCGCCGATGCCGTCAAGCAGCAAGCTTCCTATGCCGGCAGAGGATTTTATAAGTCCCATTCTGTTTGTTCCTGCTTCGGTTATCCCTATATGTAAAGGATAGTGGGTTTCACGCGCCATAAGGCGATAGGCTTCAACCGCGGTTTTAACCGAAGAGGATTTAAGCGAAACCGCAATATCGTCAAAATCAAATTTATTTAACAGAGCGATGTGATATTTCGCGCTCTCAACCATCGCTTCCGGCGTTGGAGAACCGTATTTTTTCAGTATGTGCTTGGGGAGCGAGCCTGAATTAACACCTATTCTTATAGGAATATTCTTCTGTCTGCATTTATCTGCAACGGCCTTAACTCTTTCATCGGATCCAATATTGCCGGGATTTATCCTTATTTTATCGGCTCCCGCATCGGCGGCTTCAAGAGCCATTTTATAGTCAAAATGAATGTCGGCAACAATCGGAGCTTTGATCTCCTTTTTCAGAGCCTCAACGGTTTTAACTGCCGCCATATCGGGAACGGTTGTCCTTATTATTTCACAGCCTGCCGCTTCGAGCTCCTTTGCCTGCATAACGCACGCGTCAATATCTCCCGACGGGGTGTTCAGCATAGACTGAACGCGGACTTCCGCGCCGCCGCCGATAAAAAATTTACCAACCTTTATCTGTTTTTTGCTTGCCATATGCTCAACCCTTGATCAAATTGAATATATCGTTGAACGTTATAAATATCATCAGCCCTATCAGTAAAACAAAGCCTGCGGCGTGTACCCATGCCTCAAATTTTTTCGGAACCGGCTTTCTGAATATTATCTCAATAAAAATGAAAAGCAGTCGGCCGCCATCGAGCGCGGGAAGGGGAAGAAGATTTACAAGTCCGATATTTATGGTTATAAACGCTAAAATGAATATCACCATTGAGTAGTTTGACTGGCTTACTGCGTCGCTTGCCGTTTCGGCAACTATTTCAATTGTTCCGACCGGGCCGGAAAGCTCATTGAGCCCGTATTTTCCTCTGACCATATCAATAAGGCTGAGCCAGATGAGCTTTGTCATTGAAACGGTTTCTCTTACAGCTCCGGGGAGAATGTTCAAAAAGGAGGTTTCGGTGTAGCCGACTATAAAATCGCAGTAGCCCTGCTCGGCTGAATATGCAACCTCAATATCCTTAAGCTCTATTTTTTCGCCGTCTCTTTCAAGGACGATGTTGTAAACGCCGTCGGTATCGCGGTAAAGATCGTAATAGAGGTCTCTTGCAGAAAAAACTTTTGTGTTGTTTATTCTCAGAATTTTATCGCCCTCGCGAACTCCGTTCTCCATCGAGAGCATCTGCTGGGAAACATCGCTAACGGTTTTTGTTGCAACCTCGCCGTCGGAGCCGAGCATAACGCAAACGAGAACAAGCCCCAATATTATATTGATGGCAGCGCCCGCGGCAATAACAATAAAGCGTTTCCAAGCCTTTTGGTTGCCGAATGCGTGAGGATCGTCCGAAACTTCATCCTCTCCCTCAAGCGAAACGAATCCGCCTATGGGGAGCAGCCTCCAGGAATACTGAGTGTCGCCCTTTTTCTTTTTAAGCAGCGTTGGCCCCATACCTATTGAAAATTCGTTGACCTTAACGCCGAAAATTTTTGCGGTTATAAAGTGCCCGAATTCGTGAAGCGCGATAATGATCCCGAAAAAGAGTATGGCAAAAAGTATCGGCCATACCTTTCCCCAAATTGAACCTATGCTGACTGAAAGCAAAGTGTTTATCATTTAATACCTCTTAAATTTGATTTGCCGCTCTTAAAACTGCCTCTCTGCAGGCGCGGTCGATTTCGTAGATGTCCGTTAAAGTGTAGTCCGTTTTGTCGGGTGTTATGCTGAACGCGGTGCGAATAAGCTCGGAAAGTTCCAGAAATCCGGTTTTTCCCTCTCTGAACAATCTGTTTGCTTCTTCGTTTGCGGAGTTTACCGCCGCAGGGAACAGCCCGCCCTTTTTAATTGCCTCCCTGCATATGTTAAGGCAGTCAAAGGTTTCATAGTCGGGCTTAAAAAAGGTGAGCGACCCAATATCCGAAAGGCTAAGCTCCTTAACGGGCGATGGATATCTTTCGGGGTAGGTAAGGGCATATTGGATCGGAATTCTCATATCTGAAACTCCGAGCTGAGCTAAAACGGAGTTATCTTCAAATTCAATAAGCGAGTGGATAATGCTCTCCCTGTGAACAACAATATCTATATTCTCAGGTGAAACGGAAAACAAAAAGTGCGCTTCGATAAGCTCAAGGCCTTTGTTGAACATAGAAGCGGAGTCTATTGTTATTTTTGCTCCCATATCCCAGGTGGGATGCTTCAGAGCGTCGGCAGCGGTAACATTTTTAAGCTCTTCTTTAGTTTTACCGAAAAAAGGCCCTCCCGACGCTGTAAGGATAATTTTTTTCAGAGCCTTGTTCGGGGGGCTCCCCTGAAGGCACTGAAATATTGCCGAATGCTCGCTGTCAACGGGCAGCAGACGAACGCCTGCGTTTTTAACCGCGTCAAGAACAATCCTTCCCCCTGCAACAAGAGCTTCCTTGTTTGCCAGAGCGAGCTCCTTTTTTTCGTTTATAGCCGCAAGGGCGGGTTTTAATCCCGCAAGTCCGACTATGGCGTCTAAAACTGTGTCAGCTTCAGAAACGGCGGCGCAGGCAAGAACTCCCTCTTCGCCCGAATAAATCTTAGTGTCCAGATCGGCAACGCGCGTTTTTAGCTCTTTTGCCGCGTTTTCGTCAAACAGCGCGGCAAAAGAGGGCCTAAATTCTCTTATTTGCTCCTCAAGGAGCTTATAATTTTTGTTTGCGGTTATAGCCGAAACTCTGAAACCTGCTTTTCTTGCAACGTCAAGGCTCTGAACTCCTATTGAGCCTGTTGAGCCGAGAACGCATATATTTTTTTTCAATTTTATCCTCCGATAATATATCCCATAACTATAATCTCAGAATAAAGAGCCGCAAAAACAAATACGGATGAATCAAAACGATCCATTACTCCGCCGTGGCCCGGGAGAATATTTCCGAAATCTTTAATGCCGTGGTGACGCTTTATTGTTGAAGCTGCAAGGTCTCCGAATATGCTTATAACTGACAGCGCAAGAGCGGACACTATGACCCATACAACACTAATATATGACGAAAGATTGAATTTAATCTTAAACACAAGCCACATTAAAACGCACAGGATAATGTTTCCGAGAATGCCGCCTATTGCTCCCTCAACGGTTTTTTTCGGGCTGATGTTTGGGGAGAGCTTGTGTTTTCCGAAGGCTTTGCCGGTAAACAGCGCAAAAATGTCAGTAAGCCAGCTGCAGAAAAACGCGAAAAGGACAAGAAAAACTCCGTCGGATGCGTTTTTGAAAACATTTGGAAACGTTATATAGGAATCTCTCAATAAAACAACCGTTGAAAGCGCGGCAGGAATGAGAAACGCCGAAAACAGAGAGCAAACCACCTGCTCAAAACGCAGCTTTTTGAAATCCGATACCATTATAATTAAAGACAGCAAAACTATCCCGGTTATAACAGCATAAAACGGCAGATTTATCTTGTCCTTATAGTCGGCATAGAGAGCTGTTAAAAAGCCCGTCAGCTCGCAAATAGCAAAGAATATTTTATTCTTTACCTCGAAAACCTTGAGCATTTCAAAAACTCCGATACAAGCAACTACGGCCATTACTATAGCAAATGCGGGAGTGTACATCGTAAGCAGCCACGCAACAGCAATTCCCGCGCCGACAATGCCGGTAAGTATTCTCTTTTTCATATTTATATACCTCCGAAACGGCGGTTTCTTTTTTGATAGGCCAAAAGAGCCTCGTCAAAATCTTTTTCGGTAAAATCCGGCCAAAGCACATCGGAATACCAGAATTCAGCGTATGCCGACTGCCAAAGGAGAAAGTTTGATATTCTCTGTTCGCCGCTTGGTCTTATCATAAGATCAACCGGAGGCTGACCGGAAGTGTAGAGATGCGAGGAAATAAGCTCGGGAGTTATATCCTCAGGGGAGAGGCCCCCATTTTTTGCTTTTTCGCATAAAGCTTTAACGGCCCCCGTTATTTCCTGCTGGGAGCCGTAGTTAACAGCTATGTTAAGATTAACTTTTGTCATATCCTCAGTGTATTTTTCAACCGAGTCCATCAGCTCTCTGAGAGCGGGGGAAATTGCGCTTTTATCTCCCAAAAAGCGGAGCCTTATGCCCTTTTTGCGGTTTTCGTCAAGTCTGTTTAAAGCTTCATTCAGGTATTCCCCGAAAAGAGCCATAATTCCGTTGACCTCTGCCTCCGGACGCGACCAGTTTTCAGTTGAAAAAGCATAAAAGGTTATGTGCTGAATCCCGAGATTTCCGGCGTATTCGCCTATTTTCCTGAAGGTTTTCGCACCCTCAATATGACCCTCGCTTCGGGAGAGCCCTCTTTGTTTTGCCCACCTGCCGTTGCCGTCCATTATAACTGCAACGTGACGCGGAAGAATTGTAAAATCAGATCCGGTCATATCAGATGGCCATTATCTCTTCTTCTTTTTTCGCCGCAACGCCGTCAACCTGTTTAATAAAGTCGTCAGTTACCTTCTGAACTCTCTTTTCGGCGTCATCAAGATCGTCCTCGGTTATCTCGCTTGCCTTTTTCATAGCCTTGAGTTTTTCAATGGCGTCTCTTCTTATATTTCTTATTGCGATTTTTGAGTTTTCCGCCTGGGCCTTAACGTCTTTAGTGAGCTGTTTTCTTCTCTCCTCGGTGAGGGGCGGGAAGGTGAGACGGATAACAGAACCGTCATTCTGCGGATTGATTCCCAAATCGGATGCCTGAATAGCCTTTTCAATGAGCTTGAGGGCGGATTTATCCCAAGGCTGGATAACAAGGATTCTCGCCTCGGCAACCGAAACGGCGGCCATCTGGTTTATGGGTGTGGGTACGCCCCAGTAGTCCACTCTGATGGGATCGAGCACAGCCGCGCTGGCTCTGCCGGCTCTTATGGAATTATATTCCGAGTTAAGAGCCGAAATTGTTTTTGACATTTTCTCTTTTGCTGCATTTATAACGCTGTCCATATTTATCCTCCGATTATTAAAAGTTTACTATTGTGCCTGTATTTTCACCGAGAACGGCTTTTAATATGTTCTCGGGTGAGTTTAAGTTGAAAACCAAAACTCTCAGTTTTGTGTTGAGAGCAAGGGAAGCGGCGGTGTTGTCCATAACGTTGAGGTGTTTTTCGAGAATTTCATCAAAGGTTATTTCGTCATATTTCACCGCGTCCGCATATTTATTCGGGTCTTTATCGTAAACGCCGTCAACGTTTGTTGCCTTAAAATAAATGTCCGCTCCAATCTCAGCGGCTCTGAGGGCGGCTCCCGAGTCTGTGCTGAAAAACGGATTTCCGGTCCCGCAGGCAAATATGACCGCTTTGCCCTCGTTTAGCATTTTATCCGCTTCAAATTTATTAAAGGGGACGCCTATGCGCTGGATGTCGAGAGCGGTCATAACCTCGGTCGGAAGACCGAGCCTGATAAGAGCCTCCTGCAGCGCGAGCGAATTTATAACTGTTGCAAGCATACCCATCTGATCGGCTCTGCTTCTGTCCATTTCGCCGCTTGAACGCCCTCTCCATATGTTTCCTCCGCCAACAACAAGAGCTATCTGAACCCCCATATCGGCGCACTGCTTTATTATTTTGCAAATCTCATTTATTTTGTCAAAATCAAGAACGCTGTTTTCGCCCTGGAGGACCTCGCCGCTGATTTTGAGCATTATTCTTTTATAAACCGGCTTCATATCTTCTCTCCGAATATATCATTATATATATTTTACTTTATTTTCATTTCCGTGTAAAGTGAAAAAAGTGAAAAATAAATAAATTTTTATTTGCTCAGCAGCTTCTTTGCAAATTCCTCAAATTCAGGTACATCTGCAAGTTCTATCATTCCCTTGTCGCACGCGGCGGAGAGCTTTGTGTTAATGGGCAGTCTTGCAATGTTTTCAATTCCGTTTTTCTGCGCGATTTCTTCAAGTTTGCTCTCTCCGTAAATAAAGTGCTTTTTGCCGCAGTCGGGGCAGGTGAAGTATGAAAAATTCTCAACTATTCCCAAAACGGGTATATTCATCATCTGAGCCATTTTTAGCGCTTTGCCAACTATCATTCCAACAAGCTCCTGAGGGGAGGTCACTATAACTATCCCCTTAACGGGAAGGCTCTGAAATACCGTAAGCGGAACATCGCCCGTTCCTGGAGGCATATCAACAAACATATAGTCAACGTCGTTCCAAACAACGTCTGTCCAGAATTGTTTAACCGCTCCGGCAATAACGGGTCCTCGCCAAATAACGGGGTCGTTCTCATTTTCGAGCAGCAGATTAAGCGACATAAGCTTAATTCCTGTTGCGGTTTCGGCAGGAAAAAGACCGAGGTCGCTGCCCTCGGCTTTTTTGTGTATTCCAAAGCTCTGAGGGATGGAGGGGCCTGTTATATCCGCGTCAATTATCGCGGTATTAAAGCCCTCACGCCTTGAATAAACAGCCAAAAGAGAGGTTATAAGGGATTTTCCTACCCCTCCCTTGCCGCTTACAACGGCTATAACGTTTTTTATGTCAGACATTGAATTTTGATCTTCAAGAAAGCTCGTTTTTCCTGCGCTGTCACACTTTGAAGCGCAGTTTTCGCAGTTACGGTTGCAGTTTTCGCTCATATTATTTTACCTCAAATGCTTATTGTTCTTTATAAGTATACCACAACGTTAATATATCTTCAATATTTTTTTGAATAAGTGCGAAAAATGCAGATAAATTTAAATCGGTAATTTTGAAGCCCGCTATGCATCTTTTTTCTGCCGCGCCGAGATTTTGCTTTACAAAATCCGGAATTATGTTATAATCGAATTACCAAATTAAGGGAGGACTAAATATGTTTCCGAAAAAACCGCCAATGGGCTTTAACACATGGAACACCTTTGCTGAAAACATCAGCGACGAAATGATTCGCCAAACTGCCGACGCTATGGTTGAAAAAGGTCTGCTTGCCGCCGGATATGAGTATCTTGTTATAGACGACTGCTGGAGCGAGCGCCAGCGCGACAGCGTTACGGATAAAATCATACCCGACAGAAAAAAGTTTCCTAACGGAATGAAGGCAGTTTCCGATTATGTCCATGAAAAAGGACTTAAATTCGGAATGTATTCCTGCGCAGGAGTGCGCACCTGTGCCGACTATCCCGCCTCGTTTGATCACGAGTTTTTGGACGCAAAAACCTTTGCTGAATACGGCGCTGATTTTCTTAAATACGATTTTTGCTATCGCCCCGAAAATGTTAACGGACCTCTTCTCTACCGCAAAATGAGTATGGCTCTTAAGGCGTCGGGCAGAGATATTATGCTCTCCGCCTGCAACTGGGGAAGCGACAATGTTCATCAGTGGATCCGCTCAACGGGTGCGGGAATGTACCGTTCAACAGGCGATATAACTGACAGCTTCGTGTCTTTCAGAGATATTTTCCTCAGCCAGATAGATAATTTTGTTTATTCGGCCCCGGGCTGCTTTAACGATATCGATATGCTCACCGTTGGTATGAGAAATCGCGGAAACGTTGCCGCTTCGGGCTGCACAGACACTGAATACAGAACAGAGTTTGCGCTGTGGTGTATGTTCAGCGCGCCGCTGATGCTCGGCTGCGACGTTAGAAATATTGACGATGTCACCTTGAAACTTGTAACAAATAAACACCTTCTCAGAATAAATCAGGATGAGGAAGGCAGACCTCCTTTTATTGCCCGCTACGGCAGCGACAATATGCGCAATATCTATTTTAAGGTTATGTCCGACAATGAGTTTGCTCTGATGTTTACAAATCTTGAGGACGGTGAATACCGCCTGTGGCTCCCGCTTGAAGATCTCGGTATTCCGGTGTCATCGGGCAAGGGGCTGAGTCTTATAAATGCATTTACGGGTGAAGACGCCGGAATCGTTAAGGAGAATATGTATCAGAGCCTTGAAGCACACGACTGCGCCGTTTATATAGCGAAAATCGTTGACGCCTGATGAACTGCCTTAAATGCGAAAAAGCGTTAACTGTTTACGATATAGGATTTTATAAAAAGCTGGTGAACAGGGGAGCGGAGGACTGTATGTGCATTTTATGTACCTCGGAGCATTTCAGAATAACCGAGGAAACAGCCTGGAATATGATTCGCCGTTTTCAAAAAACCGGGTGTACGCTTTTTCCGAAAACAGAAGAATAAAAAAACAGTAAAGCAAATGCGCCGTGTTTTCACACGGCGCATTTGCTTTGAGGAGATAATTTATGAAGAAAAACGAGGTAGCTGTTTGTTGCTTGCTACGTTTCACAGTATAAGGTGAATTACTTAAATCAGTCTTAAGTTTTTTTTATCGCTGAAAAATATTTTTTTTCTGGAAAGATCTGTCGCCGACAGGCGGTATTTTTTTTGAAAATTTTTATTTTTTTATTTGAATGCTATTGACATTTTTTATGTGTTCATATTATAATTAACTTTGTTGTTGGAGAGAAATGGATAGTTTTTCCGCAAAACAGAAACGCAAAACCTTGTAATGGAGAGTATTTTTGGAGAGGAGTGACGCGATATGGCATATTTCGGAGAATACAGCTACACGCTCGATTCGGCAAACCGTCTTATTTTGCCGTCGCGTTTCCGCGAGCAGCTCGGGGGAGAAATAGTTATGTATAAATCGTCCGACGGCTGCCTCTTTGTTTACGATAATCTGAATTTTGAAAAGGTTATCGCTCCTCTTAAAGCCATCTCCCGAACAGAGGTCGGAAGAGAAAAACTGAGGCGTTTTTATTCGGATGTTTCCCCCGTGTCGGTGGATAGAAACGGCAGGCTTGTTGTTCCCGCGGAATGTATAGCTCACGCCTCTTTAAAGGATGAAGTTATTATTCTCGGACTTGAAAACCGCATTGAGATCTGGAATAAAACAATTTATCTCGCTCGGATGGGGAATAAAAACGACCTCCTTGCCGACGATTATCCCGATATTGAGTTCTGATTATGGAATTTAATCATATACCGGTTTTGTTTGATGAAACCATAAGCTCTCTTAATATAAAGCCCGACGGAACATATATCGATTGCACTGCGGGCGGGGGAGGCCATTCCTCTGCCATAGCCCAAAGGCTCGGTAAAAACGGGCGGCTGTATTGTATTGACCGCGATCCTGACGCTGTTTTGAACCTTAAAAACAGATTTTCGGGTGAGCAAAATATAAAAATTATCCACGGAAATTTTGCCAATATAAGGAGCATAGCCGAAAACGCAGGAATAGAAGGCGCGGACGGTGTGCTTGCGGATCTCGGAGTTTCAAGCTATCAGCTTGATAACACCGAAAGAGGCTTCTCTTTTCATGCGGATGCTCCCCTTGATATGCGAATGAGCAAAGAGGGTAAGAGCGCTTTCGACGTTGTTAACACCTATTCGGAACGCGACCTCAAAAGAATTCTCTTTACTTACGGAGAAGAAAAGTTCTCTCAGAACATAGCGAGAAGGATAGTTGCCGAGCGGGAAAAAAAGAGTATAGAAACAACCTTAGAGCTTGCCGAGATAATTAAAAGCGGTATTCCCGCAAGAGCCCGCCGAGAGGGCGGTCATCCCGCAAGAAGAAGCTTTCAGGCAATAAGAATTGAAGTAAACGGCGAAATAGAAAACCTTGCCCAGAACGTTGAAGATATGTTTTCGGTTTTAAAAGCGGGCGGAGTTCTCTCGATAATAACATTCCACTCGCTTGAGGACAGGGCAGTTAAGCAGACATTTAAAAAGCTTGCCTCCGGTTGTGAATGTCCCCCCGATTTCCCGATTTGCGTATGCGGTAAAACTCCGAGCGGAGAAATAACTCTTAAGGGCATATCTCCATCTGACGAAGAATTGGAGAATAATCCGAGATCGCGTTCAGCGAGACTGAGAAGTATAAAAAGATTAAAATAAATATTACATTATATAAAAAAGGAAGGATAAATTATGGCGGCTGCGAAAATGACCACGGGTTACGACTTTGAAAAGTTTGAAAGCACCTCTCCGCGCGCGCGTGCGGGAGAAGCAGCGCCGCAAAGAAAACAGCCGAAACAGGAGCCTTTAAAAAAGGTTGAAAAAAAGAATTCTCAGCAGAAAAAAAGAGAGTCGAGAAAAGCTGCCTATAATTCAGCCTTTATTTTGTTTTTCGCGGCTGTTATGCTGGGAGTTTTATGCCTTCAGATTTCCGCCGGAGCAAAGAGATATGAGCTTTCGCGTCAGATTGCCAGCATTGAAGCGAAAATAGAGATAGCAAAAAGCGAAAATGTCCGTCTTTCCTCTGAGCTGAACAGCATAACAAGCATAGGAAAAATTGACGACTACGCAACCAAAATTCTCGGAATGAGCAAAATTGAAAGCTATCAGGTTGAATATATAGAACTTTCGGACGGTGACAGAGTTATCTATTCCTCCGACAGAGGTCTTTTGAACATCTTTAATTAAACGATTTTATTTGTTCTTTATGATTGCCGATGGGCATAAAATTGTAGAGAACCGAAATATACACGGGGCGAAGTTACTTCGCCCTTTGCGATTATTAAAGGAGAGAGAAAATGAAAAAGGGTGCAATGAAAAGCTCAAGCTTAACAGGCGTCAGAGGGGTTTTTATTCTCGTTCTGATAGCTGTTATTGCCTTTGGCGGATGCATTGTAAGAATAGGATATCTCACCCTTATAAAGGGCGAGGAATATAAGGAAAAGGCGGAGGCGCAGCAGCTGAGTGTTTCAACCATAAGCGCATCAAGAGGAACGATTTATGACGCGAATATGAATGTTCTCGCTCAGAGCGCGTCCGTTTGGCTTGTTTATATAAATCCCAGTAAAGTGACTGAAAAAAACCGCAGCAACGTAATTAGCGTTCTCAGTGACGTTTTGGGCGTTGACGCGGCCGAAATAAGCAGAAAAATAGACGAAAACTCTTCAAGGGGCTATCTTAAAATAAAGGGAGAGGTTGAATACACCGAAAAAAAGGCGCTAAGCGAACTTGTTAGCGAGAAAAAGCTTACAGACGTTATATTCGTTGACCCTGACACAAAGAGATACTATCCGAACGGCTCTCTTGCTTCAACCATCCTCGGCTTTACCGGCACCGACGGCAACGGCCTTTACGGACTTGAAAACATATATGATGATGTCCTTACCGGCACAAACGGCAGAATAGTAACCGCTAAGGACGGCGTTCAGTTTGAGCTTGAAAACGCCTATGAAGTAACCTATGAGGCGGAGCAGGGATTGAGCCTTGTTTTAACGCTAAATGTTGAAATTCAAACAATTCTTGAGAACGCGCTTGAAACCGCTCTTCAGGAAACAGGAGCGAAAAATGTTTACGGAATAGTTATGGAAACAAAAACCGGAGCCATTTTGGCAGTTGCGAATCTTCCGGACTACGACGCAAACAATCCCTATGACATTCTCTATCCTCAGCTTTCTCAGTATTTTGCCGAAAACGGAACCGATGCCGAAAAGGCGGATCCTGTTGCCGCTGCGAGAATTGAGCAATGGAAAAATAAATCCGTTGCGGACTTCTATTACCCCGGTTCGGTTTTTAAGGTGTTTGTTGTTTCGGGCGCTCTTGAAGAGGGAGTTATAACCCGCGATACGCCATATCACTGCGTTGGCACTATAACAGTTGGCCCGAGAAGCATAAAGGACTATAATCCCACCGGCCACGGAGCCGAAACCCCGAGAACTCTGCTTGTTAATTCCTGCAATACGTTTGCTGTGTATGTTGGACAAAAGATGGGCGTTGATCTCTATTTTAAATATTTCCAGGCGTTCGGCTTTGCAGAAAAAACGGGAGTTGACCTCGCCGGCGAGAGCACTCCGCTTGTTAACGTTACATACCACGACCCCTCGGTCTCATTCAGCTATTCCGATCTCGCGTCCGCTTCCTTCGGACAGTCGATCGCGGTAACGCCTCTTCAGATAATAACCGGAATCAGCGCAATAGGAAACGGCGGAAAGCTTATGCAGCCGTATATTGTTTCAAAACTGCTCGATTCGCAGGGTAACACCGTTGCAGTTACCTCTCCCACCGTAAAAAGACAGGTGGTGTCCGAATCCACCGCCTCTCTTGTTGCCTCCTGGATGGAGGACGTTGTGACGAGCGGTACGGGTAAAAACGCCTATGTTTCCGGTTATCACGTTGCCGGAAAAACCGGAACCTCAGAAAAACTCGGTTCATCTGATAAAACATATATAGCGTCAATTGCGTGCTTTGCACCTTGCGATGATCCGGAAATTAGCGTTGTTATTATCATCGACGAACCTCAGGGCGCAAACTATTCCGGCGGCGTTATTGCAGCGCCGGTTGCGGGCGAGGTTATAGAAAAAACTCTCAACTATCTCGGAGTTGAGCCTTCATATTCCGAATCCGAAGTTGCAACAATGAACATTGCCGCTCCTGAGCTTTTGGGTAAGAGCGTAAATGAGGCAAACGCCATTCTATCGGACTACAGTTATAATGTAAAAATCGTGGGCGAGGGCTCAACAGTTGTTGCTCAGTCGCCTGAGCCGGGAAGAAATACCCCGGTAAACGGCGTTTTGGTTCTCTATACTCAGCAAAATTACGAAAAACAAAACACTATCGTTCCGGATTTTTCCGGACTTACCGTCTCGCAGGCAAATAAGATGGCTGTCAGCAATGATCTTAATATTAAGATATCCGGCAGCGCGTCAAGCGAGAGCACCGTTGTTGCCTATAAGCAGGATATAGAAAGCGGCGAAGAGGTTGAAGCGGGAAGCGTTATAACGGTTTCATTCAGAACAACAACTGGTGTTCACGACTAAAAATCGGGTGTGAAAGAGAGAGAAATATCTTCGGAGGTAAATCTTTTGAAGCTTTCTTCTCTTTTAACGGGTATCGGCGTTTGTCCCGCTCAAACAGACGCTAAGGTAGTTAATATTACGGATGACATAAAAAAAGTTCGCGAGGGAAGTCTGTTTGTGTGCGTAAGAGGCGAAACAATAAACGGTCACACTCTTGCGGGCGAAGCTGTTAAAAAAGGTGCTCTTGCCGTTATATGTGAAGAACAAACGGATTGCGAAAATGCTTATCTCGTTGAAAATTCAAGGCTTGCGTTCAGCCGTTTGTGCGCTTTGTTTTATGGCAATCCGGATAGAAAAATAAAGCTTATCGGCATAACAGGAACAAACGGAAAAACAACTGTTGCCTGTTATATAAAATATATGCTTGAGGCTTTAGGGCATAAATGCGCTGTTATAGGAACTCTCGGCGCGGATACGGGGGATAGCGTAAGCGAAACAGGTTATACCACCCCTCAGCCTGATGTGTTTTTTGAGGCTCTTTCATCTGCCGTGGCTCAGGGCTGCGAATACTGTGTTTGCGAAATTTCTTCTCAGGCTCTTTCTCAGTACCGTGTTGACGGAGCAAAATTCTCCCTAGGGATTTTCACTAACATCGGAACCGACCATCTTGACTATCATAAAACGGTTTCAAGGCTCGTAGCCGCAAAGGCGAGACTTTGCTCTTTGAGTGAAGAAATGCTGATAAACGCCGATGATGCCTATGCGGAAGTTTTTTTGGAGGCGGCAAAGGGAAAGCGCGCATATCTCTATTACTGACGCTGCGTCCTCAGAGACTATACCGCGAAAAATATAAGGCACAGCGAAAGCGGTTCCGATTTTATTCTGTTTAACGGAGCATCGCTTTCAAAGGTTCAGCTGAACGCTCCGGGGCTGTATTCGGTTTATAATGCGCTTTCTGCCGCGGCGGCTTGTATGGTTCTCGGAACGGATCTGGAAAAAATTTCACCTCTTATATCGTCCCTGCCCACGGTTCCCGGAAGGGCGCAGATGATAGATAAAAACGGAGTGAGGGTGTGTGTTGATTTTGCCCACACGCCGGATGCGCTTTCGGCTGTTCTCTCAGCTTTGCACATCTCAAAAAAGGGCAAGCTCATAACCGTTTTCGGCTGCGGAGGAAACAGGGATAAATCAAAACGGCCGCTGATGGGTGTTATCGCGGCGCAGCATTCGGATGAAGTTATAATAACCTCCGATAATCCCCGAAATGAGGATCCTCTTGAAATAATCGGAGAAATAAGATCCGGCGTCAAAAAAAAGAGCGGTATTTTTACAGAACCCGACAGAGCCAAGGCAATAAGGCTTGCCTTAAACAAAGCTCTTCCCGGAGATACAGTGCTAATAGCCGGAAAAGGACACGAAAGCTATCAGATAATAGGGGAAGAAAAAAAACATTTCTCTGATATTGAAGAGGTCTTATCGTTATAACTTACGTTTATTAAAAGAAAGGATATTATGCTATGCAGGTTTGGTTGGCTGTAATATTATCAATAACAATAGGTTTCGGAGTGTCATTTTTGCTTGGATTCGTTCTCATTCCGTGGCTGCATAAGCTGAAATTCGGGCAGACTATACTCGACATAGGACCGTCGTGGCACAAAAAAAAGCAGGGCACTCCGACTATGGGCGGTTTTCTGTTTATAATAGGCTTTGCTTTAAGCTTTGCTGCAGTGCTTATAACGGATAAACTGCTCGGGGGTAATCTTATCACCTTCGGAACCGATAAACCTGAAAACATACTCTACACTAAAATTTTTGCCGGCATACTTATGGCAGTGGGCTTTGGCTTTATTGGCTTTATCGACGACTATATCAAGGTTGTTAAAAAGAGAAACTTAGGGCTTACCGAGCTGCAAAAAACCGTGCTTCAGCTTCTTGTTGCGGTTACTTATTTATTTACATTATATAAATTCGCGGGGATAAACTATATGTTTGTACCCTATTTCGGCGCGTGGGTAAGCACCGTTGTTTTCTGGATAGTTGGCGTTATTGCCATCTACTGCACGGTTAACGCGGTAAACTTTCTTGACGGAGTTGACGGCCTTTGCGCAAGCGTTACATCGCTTGTGTGTGTTGCGTTCACAGTATGCGCCGTGCTTCGGCAGTTCACGGGAATGGGGATTATGGCGTGCGCTCTTTTCGGAAGCCTTGCGGGATATCTCATTTGGAACTGGAATCCCTCAAAAGTGATGATGGGCGATGTGGGTTCGCTTTTCCTCGGAGGAATGGTTGTTGCTATGGCATATGCGATAGACGCTCCGTGGGCGATCCTTTTTATAGGTATAATTTATGTTGCGGAATTCGGCTCCGATATTATTCAGATAGCGTATATTAAAACGCATAACGGGAAAAAACTGTTTAAAATGGCTCCCATCCATCATCACTATGAAATGAGCGGATGGAGTGAAAAAAAGATATGTATTGTTTTCAGTTTAATAACCGTTCTCGGTTCCGCGGCGGCTGTTGCGCTGATGTGGTTTGGCAAAATACGGTAAAGTGAAATAGCTTTACATAGAGGTGAAGTCTTTTATGAACGAAAAGAAAATTTCAAAAACAATAAAGAGCTTTTTTGCCTTTGGCGGAATAGACGTAACATTCTTTGCCTTGTTGATGGCAATTGTTGTTGTGGGGTTGGTTATGCTCTATTCGGCAACCTATGTTTATGCCTACTATTATGAGGGAGATTCTGCCTATTATTTTAAACGTCAAATAGTTTGGGTCATTCTCGGACTTATAATAATGCTAGTAATATCAAGGATAAACTATAAAAAGCTTGAAACTCTCGGTGCTCTCGCGGGAACCGGAGTTTCGTGGCTGCTGCTTGGAATTGCGCTGCTTATGCCAGAGTATAACGGAACCCACAGATACATTTATATAAGACCTCTCGGTTTTCAGTTTCAGCCGTCCGACGTTGCAAAGTTTGCTCTTATTTTAACTCTGGCGGCAATACTCGATAAGTGCCACGAGGTTGTGTTAAGCAAAAAGCCTTTACAGAACGATCTCGCTCGTAAAGTCAATGATGTTGTCGGGAAACCCATTCTTAATGATTCTCTTAAGATAATCATTCCCTGCGGAATTATAGTTCTTGTTTATGCGGGGCTTGTTGCCCTCGGAAGCCACCTTTCGGGAACGATTCTTATGCTTGCAATAGGTATCATTCTGCTCTTCCTCGGAGAGGTCAGAAAAAAATGGTTTATAATCGGCGGTATAGGAGGAAGCGTTATGGTGGTTTTCCTCTATCAGATCGGCCTTCTGAAAAGCTATATGCAGGAGCGCATAACCGCCTGGCTCGATAAGGATTTTGAACCTCTCGGAGCTCGCTGGCAGGTAAATCAGGCTCTCTATGCCATCGGCTCGGGCGGTTTTTTCGGAAAAGGGCTCGGTCAGTCAACCCTTAAGCATCTCTATGTTTCCGAGCCTCAGAACGATATGATTTTTTCAATAGTTGTTGAGGAGCTTGGGTTTATAGGCGCTGTTCTCATTCTGCTGCTGTTTGCTTTGCTCATATGGAGAGGCGTTGTTATTGCCATAAATTCTCCCGACCGTTACGGCGCGCTTATCGCTATGGGTGTTGTTTTCCAGCTTGGAGTTCAGGTGCTTCTAAATATCCTTGTTGCAACCGATTCAATCCCGAACACCGGCATTTCGCTTCCGTTTTTCAGCTATGGCGGAACTGCTATGGTTGTAACCCTTGCCGAAATGGGATTTGTTTTGAGTATTTCCCGAACGTCTAAAATCAGGAGGAAAAAATAGTGAAGGTGTTATTTGCCGCCGGAGGCACGGGGGGACATATAAATCCTGCGCTGAGCGCCGCTCAGGAGCTTAAAAGCAGATATCCCGACGCAGGAATTCTTTTTGTGGGAACCAAAGAGAAGATGGAATCAACGCTCGTCCCGAAGTCGGGCTTCGATTTCGCCTCGATAAATATAAGCGGATTTTATCGCTCATTTTCGCCTCAGAGTATTGTTCACAATGCAAAAACTCTGAAAAAGCTCGTTTTTGTAACGGCGCAGTGCAAAAAAATAATAAATGAATTTAAACCCGATGTTGTTGTTGGCTTCGGCGGATATGTGAGCGGTCCTGTTGTCCGCACGGCTCATAAGATGGGCATTAAAACCGCCATTCACGAGCAAAATGCCTTCCCGGGAAAAACAAATATCGCCCTCGCCCGTTATGCCGACGCGGTTATGCTTACAAGCGAGCGGGCAGCCGATAAAATGAAGTCGAAATCAGAGTCTGTTGTAACCGGACTGCCCGTAAGGGCGGAGCTGCTTTGCGCCGATAAAGCCGCTGCAAGAAAGAATTTAAGAATTCCCGATAATATACCGGTTGTTCTTTCAACGGGCGGAAGCCTCGGAGCGGAGAGCATAAACAGCGCGATGTGTAGCGTTATACCGAAGTTTATAAACAGAGATATCTGCTTTATCTTCGGCTACGGCCAGCTCGGAAGGGACACTCCCGAAAAGCTTAAGGCAGAGGGCATAACCGAGCTTAACTCTGAAAAGCTCAGAGTTAGCGAATACATATACGGGATGGCGGACGCTATGGCGGCGGCGGATCTTGTTATAAGCCGTGCGGGCGCAAGCTCTCTTGCCGAAATTGAAGCTATGGGAAAGGCGAGCGTTCTTGTTCCGTCTCCCTATGTTACAGAAAACCATCAGTACCACAACGCTATGTCGCTCGTTGAAAAAAACGCGGCTCTTATGATAGAGCAAAAGGATCTTACGGGAGAAAAGCTCTCCGCGATAATAGAGGATCTGCTCGAAAATCCCGGGCGATTTTCCTCCATCGGTCAAAATGCGCGCAATATTGCGCTTATTGACGCAAAAAAGAGGATTTGTGACATAATAGTGTCCCTTGCGGAATAGGATTTTTCGATATATTTCTGTTTTAATAGATAACGCCCGACATTTTCACAGGGTCAAGCCCCCTTTCATACGATAAAGAGTAAATTATCGTGAAAGGGCGGATATTATGAGCAGTTTTACTATTTTCGGCGGGCGCGCGCTCCGGGGTGACGCGGTTTGCCAAGGCTCAAAAAATTCTTCACTTCCAATTCTTGCCGCCTCGATCTTAAGCGGTGGCGAGATAATTCTTGAAAATATACCGCGTCTGTCGGACGTGGACGCAACTTTGAAAATACTTAACTATCTCGGATGCAAAACCAAAAGGGAAAACGGCGCTGTGGTTATTGACCCGTCGGGAATATCGGCAAGCGACATCCCCGAAAATCTTATGCGCGAAATGCGATCTTCCGTTATTTTTCTCGGCGCGGTTCTGGCAAGAACGGGAAGAGTTGAGCTGTTTTCTCCGGGAGGATGCGAAATAGGGCTGCGCCCAATTGACCTTCATCTTGAAGCAATCAAAAAACTCGGTGCGGAAATTATAGACGCCGAGGGAAAAATCGTATGCACCGCCCCCGAGGGACTCACCGGTGCGGTTATAAGTCTTTCGTTCCCGAGCGTTGGGGCAACGGAAAATGTTATGATAGCCTCCTGCCTTGCCCATGGAAGGACGGAAATAAGAAACGCCGCGCGCGAGCCGGAAATAAGCGACCTTGCCGATTTCTTAAACGCTATGGGCGCAAAGGTGAGCGGCGCGGGAGAGAGTACAGTTGTTATTGAAGGAGTAAAACGGCTCCACTCAGCGACCCATTCGGTTATTCCCGACAGAATCGCCGGAGCAACGCTTCTTGCCGCAGGTGCGATAACAGGCGGGGTCGTTAGAGTAAACGGACTTATTCCGGCTCATCTTGCTCCCGTTATAGATATATTTGAACAGGCGGGAAATGAAATTGAAATAAAGAGCGACAGTGTTTTGCTCAGAGCTCCCAAAAGGCTCAAAAGCGTTAAAACCGTAAGGACTATGCCATATCCCGGTTTTCCAACGGATATTCAGCCTCCGATTGCCGCCATGCTGTGTAAGGCGGAGGGAACAAGCGTTATGATAGAAACCATATTTGAGAGCAGGTATAAATATATAGGCGAGCTTATTCGCTTTGGAGCGAAGGTGCGTGTTGACGGCAGAATGGCAGTTATAGACGGAGCAGAAAAGCTTTATCCCGCAAACGCCGTTACTCCCGATCTGCGCGGAGGCGCCGCTCTTGTTTTGGCCGCGCTCTCGGCTGCCGGTGAGAGCACTATAACTGAAATAAAACACATAGACAGGGGCTATGAAAATTTAGAGCGGACGCTGAGCGCGTTTTCCGCCGAAATAAAAAGGACTGATTAAATGCGTAAAACAGGAGAAAACGAAAACACATACAGCAGCAAAACCGATAGGGTAAATATGTCCGGTCAGGGAAGGCGGCAAAAAAAACACCGCAGGGACGCCTATCTTGTGGGCGGTACATTTGTAATAGTTATAGCTGTTGCGATCATATGCTTCACTTTTCTTTTTAAGCTCGCGGATATTGAAGTCCTCAATGACGCGCAGCGGTATTCGGACGGTCAAATTATGGCAGTGTCCGGTCTTGAAACGGGCGACAGCCTTATGAGCGTAAACAAAAGAGCCATTGCCTCTGAAATAGAAGAAAAACTGCCGTATATAGGAAAGGCGAAAGTGAAAATAAAATATCCGGATACAGCTCAGATTCTGGTTGAATACACTAAAGCCTCTCTCGCTTTGGAGGAAAAGGACGGCTATGTTTTGCTCGATATGAGCGGAAAAGTCCTTGAAAGGGGAGTAAAGCTGCTGCCGGACTATATTGCCGTTATCTCCGGCGCGGTTCTCAGCGAGGCTTTGCCCGGTAAAACGGCGGTGTTTACCGAAGAGAACATTCTTCCAACCTTAACCCGTCTTGCAAATGCCTTTGACGTCAGCGGAATAACGGGCGTTACCGCCTATGATCTTACCGACCTTTCGGATATCGTTGCCGAGGTGGATTATAACACGGACATAAAGCTCGGCTCGGGATCAAAAGCCGAGGAGCAGCTCAGATTCGGCAAGGAGGTTATAAACCGAACTCTGAATCAGGCAAAGAGCGTTTCATCAAAGCTCGTTATTGATTTAACTCAGGAAGGCAGCGCGTTTGTCAGAACTCAGAGCAATATTGACGCGTCCAAACAGGCTGCTGAGGAGGCTATCACTTCCGGTAACGCCACCGAAAGCGCGGGAGAAGGAACACTTCCCGATGAGCCGAGCAGCGAAAACTCTTCCGTTACGGCAGAGAATAACACCAGCTCTCCGGATGTTCAGTCAGAACTGCCGTCTGAGGCGGAAAGCCCTGATAAGGAAAGCGAAGCAGTCGGGTGATTTATTAAAAATATATAAATATTTAAAAAAAAGTAAAATTAACTTGAATTTTATGCTTTAGTGTGTTACTATAAATAATACATTTTGAAAAATAACGGAATTTTAAATATATGGGAGGACTAAATATGGCTTTTGAAATGTCTACAGAATATGATCTCGTTACTCAAATAAAAGTTGTCGGAGTAGGCGGAGGCGGCGGAAACGCCGTAAACCGAATGGTAGAATCCGGCGTTCAGGGCGTTGAGTTTATCGCCGTTAACACCGATAAGCAGGTGCTCATAAATTCCAAAGCCTCAACCAAAATTCAGATAGGCGAAAAAGCAACTTCCGGTCAGGGCGCAGGCAGCAAGCCCGAAATAGGAAAAACTGCGGCGGAGGAGAGCATGGAGGTTCTCAACGAAATGCTCTCAGGCACCGATATGGTATTTATAACCGCCGGTATGGGCGGCGGCACCGGAACAGGAGCGGCTCCCATTATTGCTCAGCTTGCCAAGGATAAGGGCATCCTTACAGTAGGTATCGTAACAAAGCCCTTTGAGTTTGAGGGAAGACGCCGTATGAAGCAGGCAGAGGCCGGAATAAGCGAGCTTGCCCAGCATGTTGACAGCCTCATAGTTATCCCCAATGAAAGATTAAAGCTCTTTTCCGAACAGAAAATAACTCTGTTAAACGCTTTCTCCATTGCTGACGACGTTCTTCGTCAGGGCGTTAAGAGCATAGCGGAGCTTATCAAGATCCCCGGAATAATCAACCTCGACTTTGCCGATGTAACCTCCGTTATGAAGGACGCGGGCCACGCTCATATGGGCGTTGGCAGAGCTCAGGGCAAGGAAAAGGCCGAAAAGGCTGCAAACGCCGCAATCTCCAGTCCGCTGCTTGAAACCACCATTCAGGGCGCAAAGGGCGTTATCATTCTTATTTCCGCTTCAACTGATATCTCTCTCGACGATGTTGACGTTGCCGCTACCATCGTTAAGAATGCTGCCGATATCGACGCCAACATCATCTTCGGTGTTTCAACTGACACAGAGCTTGACGATGAGATGGTGGTAACTGTTATTGCAACAGGTTTCGGAACCGATTCAAACACCCCCTCAAAGTCCGTTTCCCAGTCAAAGGCAGCCGAAGAGTCCGCAGCCGTGACGCCCGCTCCCGAGGAGCCCGCCTTTGATGAGGACGTTATAGACATCTTCAAAATGTTCAAAAACAAATAAATTCAGCTTATAGAAAAACGGGGCAGACAGCTGTTTGTCCCCGTTTTGGTTTAGAGGAGAAAAATATGTCAGAAAATAAAAAAATGGTTGAAGAGATCACCTCAATGGAGGATGATTTCGCGAAATGGTACACAGACGTTGTTAAAAAGGCCGAGCTTGTTGATTATTCAAGCGTTAAGGGCTGCATGGTTATAAGACCCTACGGCTATGCTATTTGGGAGCTTATTCAGCAGCAGATGGACGCCCGCTTTAAGGAACTGGGACACGAAAACGTTTATATGCCCCTCTTTATACCCGAGAGCCTTCTTCAAAAAGAAAAGGATCACGTTGAGGGGTTTGCCCCGGAGGTTGCCTGGATAACCCACGGCGGCAGCGAGCCGCTTCAGGAGAGGCTTTGCGTCCGCCCCACCAGCGAAACTCTCTTCTGCGAGCACTATGCTCAAAATGTCCATTCTTACAGAGATCTGCCCAAGCTCTATAACCAGTGGTGCAATGTTGTTCGCTGGGAAAAAACAACCCGCCCGTTTTTAAGGACGAGAGAATTTTTATGGCAGGAAGGCCACACCGTTCACGCCACCGCCGAGGAGGCAATTGCCGAAACCGAGCAGATGCTGAACGTTTATGCCGAGTTTTGCGAAAACGTTCTCAATATGCCTGTTATTAAAGGCAAAAAGACCGAGAGCGACAAGTTTGCAGGCGCGGTTGCAACCTACGCTATTGAGGCTCTTATGCACGACGGAAAAGCCCTTCAGGCCGGAACATCCCATTATTTCGGCGACGGCTTTGCAAAAGCCTTTAATATGACCTTTACCGATAAAGAGAATAAACTTCAATATATGTATCAGACCTCCTGGGGTATAACAACAAGGCTCATAGGCGCCATTATTATGTCTCACGGCGATAATAACGGTCTTGTTCTCCCGCCCAAGGTGGCCCCCACTCAGGTGGTTATCATTCCCATAGCTTCTCATAAGCCCGGAGTTAACGAAAAGGCGCAGGAGCTTGCGGAAAGGCTCAAAAAGAGCTTCCGCGTTAAGGCTGATTTCTCCGACAATTCCGCCGGATGGAAGTTTGCCGAATACGAGATGAAGGGAGTTCCGCTTCGCCTTGAAATAGGCCCCAAGGATATAGAAAAAAATCAGTGTGTGCTTGTTCGCAGAGATAACAGAGAAAAGTATTTTGTTTCTCTTGATAATCTCGAGGAAGAAATAGAGAAGCTTCTTCAAACTCTCGGAAAAGCTCTTTACGATAAAGCTGCAAGGAATATCGAAAACAGAACCTATCGCTGCACCTCCATTGAAGAAATAAAAACAGCTCTCGCAGACCACGGCGACGGATTCGTTAAGGCTATGTGGTGCGGTGAAGAGGAATGCGAGGATAAGGTTAAGGAGCAAACGGGCGTTGGTTCGAGATGCATACCCTTTGATCAGGAAACCTTGAGCGACGTATGCGTTTGCTGCGGTAAAAAGGCAAAGCACCTTGTTGTTTGGGGTAACGCATATTAATTAACAAAAAACGGAGGAAGAGTATTTGAAAATTTTACTTGTAGGCGCGGGTTCAATAGGCGGCACCACCTCGGTAATGCTGAAAGAAAAGGGCGCTGATATAAGCATTGTTGAAGCAAATAAGGAGAGAGCTGAAAATATTCGCAAGGAAGGGCTGAGGCTCACCGGCGCGCTCGGCGAGCACTGTCAGAAACTCGCTGTTTATACATCGAAATCTGAACTTCCCGAAAACGAGAAATATGACGTTCTTATAATCGCAACAAAGTATTTCGCCCTTCAGGCGGTTGCAAAGGAGTATATGGACGTTGTTAAGCCTGACGGTCTCTTTGTGTCTATGCAAAACGGCATTTGCACAAACAGGCTTGCCGCTGTTGTGGGCGAAAGCAAAACGGTGGGATGTATGATAGGTTTCGGCGCAACTCTGAAACCGGACGGCATTGTAAACGTTACCTCCGGCGGAGAGCTGAAAATCGGAAGGCTGGACGGCGTTATCGACGATAAGATAAAAGAGCTTGCCGCTGTATATAACTATCTTCTTCCAACAAAAGCTGTTGATAATATCGAGGCGTGCCTTTATTCAAAGCTCATAGTTAATTCATGCATAAATTCCATTGCCGCTTTAACGGGTGAGCCTGTGGGGAATATGCTTAAATCGGAAAAGGCAAAGCTCATTTTCCTTGAAATTGCCAGAGAGGCCACGTTTGCCGCAAAAAAATCCGGCATAAAGGTTCCTCCCTATGCAAAGGTGCTCAATTATAACCTTCTTATTCTTTCCGAAAAAATGTGGTATAAAAAGATATGCTCAATGGTTGTTAACGTTGTTGGCAGCCGTTTTGGCGATGTTCGCCCATCAACCCTGCAATCGCTCGACAGAGGTGAAAAGACCGAAATTGACATCTTTAACGGCCATATTATCGAACAGGGCAAAAAAGCGGGTGTTCCAACCCCCGTGAATCAGCAGATTTACGATTTTATCAAGGCTATAGAAAACGGAGAAAAGAAATCCTCGATGAAAAACCTTGATGAAATAAAACTTTAAAAATTCCATTTCTTCCTAAAAACTAACCGGCGTTTCTTTTCAGAAACGCCGGTTAGTTTTTTAGAGAGATTTAATTCGTTTTTTCTTCGATAATAGCTTATTTGTTGTATATTTTGAAGCTTCCGAAGGTGATGGTTGCCGCATTTTCCGGTAAGTAAAAACTAACTTCACAGCTCTCGCCCTTGTTCATTTCTTCGCAATAAACAGTGCTTGTTTTCAGTACTGCTCCATCGGAACCGATA
>JAFLUL010000028.1 GCA_022508845.1 Oscillospiraceae bacterium
GGAACCGCCCCCATAGACGCTTTTCCGGCGGGCACGATGAGATTATCAATAAAAATATCGTAGGAATAAACGCCGTTTGCGATATCTCCGAGGAGAACAATAACTTCGGCATCTGAACCGATAGAAGTCCAGTCAACGCGCGAAGCGTGGTTATCGGTAATAATGGCCATATCAAAATCATCTTCGGGGCAGGGAGTGAATTTTTCAACGGTATAGGTTATATCTTTGCCCTGATGGCCTCCGTAGGCTATTTCTTCGGTGGCTCTTACGGCGTTAACGGAATAGGAATTGCCGTTCAGATGCTCATGAGGAATTTCAATACTGTGAACCCTGGAAGCATCTTTATTTCCGGTTGTTGTGTCCCAAACCTTATATTCATCACCGCCGTAGGTATATGTAATATAACCTACGGATTTTCTGTTTGTTGCAAATATAACGTGATAGCTGTTGCCCGTATCAAAAACAGCGGGAGCGCTCTCAAAATCAAAGCCGCCTGCGGGGAAAAGATACACAAGCGCAGAAACAACACAGGCAGCGGCGGCAATAAAAGCAACACATTTTCTGAAAAGAGCGCCGCATACGGGGAAAACGGCAATGAAGAAAACAAGGCCGTAAAATACGGCAAGAACAGGCAGGGTTTCAAATGAAACATAAACAAAGTTTATCCACTCGTTTTTGCCGACAATAAGAAACGCAACGGTTGCCGCCACCGAGAGAAAAGTGAACACGCAGTTTACAATAAACAGAGCCTTGCCGAGCGTTTTTTCGCGCGTAATGAGCGAGCGCAGATGGGCAAACCAAAAAAGAGCGTTCAGAATAAACAGCGCCCAGAGAAGATAGCTTAAGCTATCGAAGGTTTCGTGATCCACAAAAACAAAACCGATACGGAATCCGCAGAACATAAGAGTTGTTAAAACGGAAACGACTGTACAGATAACGGTTGGAATAAATGCTTTTTTGTTTTTCATTGAGCTTATCACCTTTCTTTGAAACTTCAAGGTTCTTTAATTGGACTTTGAGCGGTTCGTTTCCTTCTTCAAGGTTTTTATCTGAGAATTGAGTTTCTTTTTTCCTGTTTCAAATACTGAGATAATTCTAATATTTTCAGACCTAAAAAAACTGCGGCTAAAAAAGCTGTATATTTATATAAAAATATTCTACTTTATATAACCTCTTCTTTTGGCTTCTGAAAATAATTTTGGTTGGATATGAGGATATGTCCAATCGAGAGGTAAAGTCTCGGTTATAATTATTTTTTCAATTTCACTGTGAAGCTCTTCTTCAAGCTCTTTAACATCGGCACAGAATAACATCCCGAACGTTTCTTCTCCGTTAAAATTATCCTCTGATATAACACTGTAAACGCAAACGGGAACGATTTCAAAATCAACTGCTCCGGTTTCTTCATACAACTCGCGTTCAGCAGTAAAATAAATATCTTCCCCTGGTTCTCTGTGTCCGCCGGGGATTTCGTATGTAGTGCGGTCTTTATGCTTGCAAAAAATCAATTTTCCGTCCTTTTTTGCGATAATAACGGCAAATTTCAGTTTTGCGTCATCAATTCTATCATAAAAATTAACTTTAATCATTTTTGATCAATTTCTCCAATTCGCTTTTTCCTTTTTTATAGGATAAGCTGACTTCATTAAATAAATCCTCATAAAAAGCTAAAGCGGAATGCTGTCTGTTAAGCGCGAGCTCCTTACCCTTTTGGGTGTAAAATTTTGAATATATATTTTCAAGCTTATATTTATATTCCTGAAAAAAAGAGGGAGAAGTATCATTTTCGCCGTTTGAAACCGAGCCGTCCGGCAGCAAGGAATATAAAGGCTCGGTAACGATTCCTTTATAAATCAGCGTCCGGGCTATGCCCAACGCTCCCGCCACGTCCAGCTTGTCCGCGTCAAATAAAATTTTAGCTTCTATGCTCTGCGGAGGGTTGTTTTTTCTGAATCTGTGAGTTTGAATGCAATGTCTGATTTTTTCGGCATAGTCTTTTTCAAAGCCGTTATCCGATAAAAACCGGTAAGCTTTTTCAGCTCCAACCTGAGCGTGGCACTGAGAAGGATCTTCAAACTGCTCTTTTCTTCCGATATCGTGCAGGAGGCAAGCTCCGATCAGAACATCAAAATCAACATCTTTTTGAGCTTCGGCTATCTCCAACGCGTTATACAAAACGCGGTAAATATGCTCTTTATCGTGAGCGCTGTCCTCCATACAGGAGAGCATATAATTTTCCATAAAAGAATAATCTTTTTGATTCATTTTTTCTCCTTAACACAAGACTGTTTCTCAGATTTTTGATATAAGCACCACTGTCTCGATATGGCTTGTGTTCGGGAACATATCAACCGGCTGGATTTTTTTAACCTTATAGCCGTTTTTAACAAAGAAATTCAGATCTCTTGCAAGCGTTTCGGGGTTGCAAGAGACGTAAACCACCGTTTTCGGCGAAAGCACACACACGCTTTTCATAAATTTAAGAGTGCTTCCGGCTCTGGGGGGATCCATAATAACAACGTCCGCTTTATCCCCTTCTTTTGCAAGCTCAGAAAGAAACTCGGTTGCGTCCGCACAGACAAAGCTCATATTTTCAATATTATTCAGCCTTGCGTTCTTTTTCGCGTCCTTTACGGCATCGGGATTCATTTCAACTGAAATTACCTCTTTTGCTTTGTCGGAGCAGAGCATACCTATTGTTCCAACTCCGGCGTAGGCATCTATAACCGTGTCGGCTGCCTTAATATCGGCAAATTTCAGCGCGGTTTCATAGAGCAGAACGGTTGCTTCGGGATTTATCTGATAAAATGATTTCGGCGAGATGATAAATTTTTTGCCCATTAAAACGTCGGTGATATATCCGCTGCCGAACAAAACCGTTTGCTCTTCGCCCAGAACAAGGCTTGTAAACTTACTGTTTACATTTTGAATTATAGTTGTTATTTCGGGGTGCCGCCTTAAAAGCTCGGTACAGAAAGCGTTTTTTGACTTAAATTCTCTGCTGCCGGTAACAAGGACAACCATTACTTCTCCGGTGTTTTTTGCGGTTTTAATAAGAACATGCCTTAAAAAGCCCGTGCCGTTATTTTCGTTATAAACGGTGAGCTTAAACTCTTTAAGCATTTTTCTTATTGTAACTATAATGGCGTCCGCCTTTTTATCCTCGATATAGCACCTGTCAACCTTAACGATATTATGTGTGCTTGACTGATAAACGCCCGAAATTATCTCTCCAGAGCGGGTTCTTCCAAAGGCTGCCTGAACCTTATTGCGATAAAAAAACGGCTTGTTTGTTGATAAAATACGCTCTACCCTGCCGAATTTACCAAGCAATTTAACAGCTCTCCCCTGCTTGAAGGAGAGCTGTTCTTCATACGACATATTTGTTAACTGACATCCGCCGCATTTTTTTGCGGCAGGACAGGGAAAATCTGATTTACTCATATATAAATAAATAATTCGGAATGCGTAATTCGCAATTCGGAATTATAATAAATTTGTAATTTGATAAAAAATCTCTTACAAATATAATCAAAAATCGCAAGCGACTTTTCCGAGATTACGAATTCCGAATTCCGAATTCATAATTAAACTAAGAATTATTCGCCCTTCATTTCAACAAGCTCCTGCGCGCCTGTGAAGGCGTCAACCGAGAGCTTAACCGAATCAAAGATGGCGGACTTTATATCGTCCTCGGTAACTCCGAGAGAAACTGCCCATTTTTTGTCGATAAACGTGTTGCGGCACATAATTTCGGCAAGCTCAACGGCGTTTATGCCGCCCTCAACGTTTCTCTTTTCGTAGGCCTTGATCATTGTTTTGCCGTACATCTTAAACATCCATTTTGCGATATGGATAATTTTTCTCTTAGGAGTTCCCATAGCTTCGTGAACAATTTTAAGGAAGTCGTCCCAGGTGAGGTTATAATAGCCTATCGGATAGGCAGTTCCGCCCTTATTGCGCTCTGCCGCACCAACTATGGTCTGAGCAACCTGACGGACGGTTACCATGGTTGTTCCGCCCTTGGGATACATGGTTACGTGGCCGGTTTTATCCATACCATGGATCTGCTCAATAAGAATGACCCAAACAGGTCTTCTTCCGGGCTGGGTTCCGAAAATATAGGGCAGCTCAAGAACAGCAACGTTTGTTTCGTCATCGGCAAAGCTGAGGGCAACGTTCTCCTGCTCGATTCTGCTTCTTATGTAGGGATGCCATTCGGTAAGCTTAAGCTCAGGCCAGGTTTTTGCAAAATAGGCAAAATAGGAGCCTAAAATAACATTATTCTTTATTCCCGCTTTTTTTGCGAGAGTTAAGAAACGGCGAACAGGCTCAATATTATACTTTCTGTAGGCTTCGTAAACGGGAGCGGGGAATTCAACTCTCTCGTCAACGCCTGCGGCGAAAACGAAGGTATCGCAGCCCTGCATCATTTCGAGAAGCTCTTCGTCAGTCATCTCAAAATAATTTCCCCATTTAAGTTCCATCTCCTCGGGAATAGGGGCTCCAACGGGAAGAGGGGGCAGAGCTATTGAGGTCACCTCATAGCCCTTGTCGATGAACATCTGCGCCGCAGCACAGCCCAGAAGTCCGGTTCCGCCGATCATAAAAACTTTCATACTTATCTTTCCTTTCAAAACTGAATATATTGAAATTTTTTAATTGCCTAAATACCTCTGATTATATTCGTGCTCGGCGGCGGTGGTTGCAAGATAGATATTGCCCTCTCCGTCGTGCAGGAAATAATAATAGTTCGTTTTCGCGGGCGATACCGCAGCGGCTATCGCGTCCAAACCCGGGCTGCATATCGGTCCAACGGGAAGCCCGGTTATCTGATAGGTGTCATAATGGCTTCTGAGAGTTACATAGGAACCCATTTCTTTAAGTTCTTCTTCATGTGCAGTTATATATTTTGCGGTTGAATCGCAGTTTATAAACGGGAATGAGGATGACTGAAGGCGGTTATATATGATCGAGGAGATGACCTTCATCTGATCCGCATCACTCGCCTCTTTTTGAAGAATTGAGGCAACGGTTATGATATCGTCTATATTATAGTTTGAATTCTCCGCAAGCGCGGCGAAATTCTCGTTCCACTTATCGTTAAAGTTTGAGAGGAATTTATTTATAACGCTTTCGGGATTCTCGCCGTAATAAAACTCATAGGTATCGGGATAGAGATATCCTTCAAGGTTTCTGTAACGATAGGCTTTATCTTCGATGTATGATAAAAATTCATACTGCTCATAAAAGCTCTCGCTGTTTATAACTTCATAGAGAGCATTTTCAGAGGCAACGCCGTTCAAAGCAAGCCTCTCAACTATCTGATCTATCGTATAACCCTCTGGGAAGGTAAGGGTTACAACGCTCTGCTCCTGACCTGAGGTTATTATCTCTCTGAGCATACCCTCAACGCCCATACTTGACGACAGATAATAGGTTCCCGCCGGATATTCGCGCTCTTTATAGGTGCCGTCACTCTGCAAAACCCTTGTATATCCGAGGAAACGAGAAATGAGCTTGCAGAAATCGGAGCTGTAAATCAGTCCCTTATCGTCGAGGAGGTCAAGGAGATCGCTCGTTGACATTTTATTTTCAAGAATAACTCTGATTTGGGTGTCAGGGCGGTCAATGGCAAGAACATCGTTCATACAACCGAGAATGGGTATTCTCACAAGAAGGGCAAGCACAATAACAAACACAACAACACCCATGGAAACCAAGAGATTTGCAGTGCTCGATTTTTTCTTGCTCTTTTTCTTTTTTCCGGTCTTTTTAAGCTGAGGCTTTGCAGACTTCGATCCCGCCTGCTTTTTTACGCGCGCTCTCTTTTCAAGCGGAGAATAATTTGAAGATGTTTGCGAGGTTCTTAGTCTGGGCTCGTCCGAAAAAAGCGCAAGATCATAGTCCTCGCCGACGCCGAGCTCTTCGTTTTCATCGTTTGCCGAAAAATAAATCTCGCCGCTGTTTTTAACATCGGATTCCTCGGCAGGAACAGGCTCATCGCCGAACAGCGAGAAATTTTTATGAAGAACTTCGTAGGTGTCGTCGGGGGTTGCACCGTTATTTTTGTTGTTGTTTTGCTGATCCATATCTATCCTCTTTTAAATATTCTCATACTGCACCTGATCAAGCACCTTTTGGGCTGCCGATCCGGAAGCAAGATATTTGATTATTTCATAAGAAAAAGGAAAAACGCAGCCGGCTCCCTTGGCTGTTATAATGTTGCCGTCGCAAACAGCGCCCTTGGAGCAACCGATCGCGCCTTCGAGCTTATCTTCAAAGCCCGGATAACAAACTGCCGTTTTATTTTTAAGAAGTCCCATTCTGCCCAAAACGCTAGGTGCGGCGCAGATAGCGGCAATGAGAAGTCCGTTTTCGGCGCAGAAATCAACGCAGTTTCTAACAGTTTCGCTTTCATAAAGGTTTTCGGTTCCGGGCATACCTCCGGGAAGAATTACCCCTTCGCAAAGGCTCAGATCTATTTCATTCTCGGTTAAATCGGTTTTGAGAGTTATGCCCTTTGTTCCTGTTATGCTGCCGGAGCCTATTCCAACGGTGGCAATGCTTATTCCTGCACGCTTTATCATATCATAGGGAGCAATAGCCTCGGTCTCCTCAAAGCCGTCGGCCAAAAACATATACAGCATAATTCGTCCTCCGAAAAACACTTCTATCGCATTTTTTATTATTCTATCAAATAAGGAAGAATAATACAAGTAAAATTTTTGTAACAAATGTTTATTTAATTTTAAATTCTTCGCTTATTTCCTTTTTGAGCTGAGAAATTATCTTTTTTTCTATTCTTGAAATGTAGCTCTGAGAAATACCGAGGGCGGAGGCAACCTCCTTTTGGGTGTATTCCCTGCTGCCGTTAAGACCGAAGCGCATACAGATTATCTGCCTTTCGCGTTTATTCAGACGGGAAATACACTCCATAAGAGTTTTAACCTCGTCGCGGCTTTCAAGCGCTTCGCCAACCGTGTTTTCACCGGTGGCGAGAATATCGCTGAGCAGCAGCTCATTTCCGTCCCAGTCAACATTCAGCGGCTCGTCTATTGAAATTTCGTTTCCTTTGTTTGATATTTTTCTCAGATACATAAGGATTTCATTTTCAACGCACCGGCTGGCGTAGGTTGCCAGCTTTATGTTTTTTTCCGGAGCAAATGTCTTTACCGCCTTTATAAGCCCTATTGTTCCTATCGAAATGAGATCTTCGATATTAACCGGCGAGTTTTCAAATTTTTTTGCTATGTAAACAACCAGCCTCAAATTATGAACAATGAGCTTTTCGCGGTATTCATCGTGTCCTGCCGCAATTTCAGCTATACAGCTTTCCTCTTCTTCTTTTGATAAGGGCTCCGGAAGAACCGGAACGCCGTTTATAAAGAATAAGGTGTTTTTATACTTCCCCCACCGTTTGAAAATTTTGATTCTTAGTTTTAGTATTACCTTATTTATAATCATAAATTTTTCATCCTTCAAAAAAAGTCTCCGGAGATCAGAGCCTGATATTTTTCGCCTCCGAGCTCATTATCAGTTACCGCAACGCACGGCCCCTTTACTTCCCTGCTTATACTATCGCAAAAAATAACCGCTGAATCGGCGGTAAACGCGGGGAGAAGCTTTTTTGAGGAAAGCGCGTTTACAGGCAGCAGCCTTATGGGAATATCCCCTTCCCCCGGAACATCCGGAAGATTTACTCCGGTGAGGCATTTTGCTCTTTCGGCGGAAAGGATTATAACGGGCTTGCCTGTGTAAATATCCTTTACGCTGTTTCCGGAATCGAGCAGCGCGTTAACTTTAACAGAGCTTCCGCGGTAAAATATATCGGCTGAATAAATCATATCCTCGGGCGACGGAGTAAAGAATCGTTTTCGCAAAACTCTTATAACCGCATATATGACCGCAGAAATTATTATCAGCGAATACACGCTCAAATCAAAATACACGCTGCCGTTATTTACGCTGAAAAAAGAAGTGTCAAATAAACAGCTCAGCGAATACATTATTCCCGCGTATAAAAAGCTGAACGCCAAAAACAGCAGCGCGCTTTTTGCCATTTTTCGTATACTCCCGGCCTTAAACGCGATAAACACAATCGAAACGCACATTGCAGCCTTTGCCGCAAGCATTAAAAAAATGTTCATTTTCGGGGCAAGAATTATAAGCGAATAAACTCCTCCCGCAAAGGACGCGATCAGGAGCCTTCCCGCGCCGGCCGATGCTCCCGTGAACTGTTTAACGGTGAGCAGAAGCAAAAAGGTTATAACTGTATTTAAAAATATAAGTACATCTGCGTAAATTACCTGCTGCAAGCGTTTATACCTCCCTTCTTCAACTAATTATAAGTTTTATTATGCAAATTTTATGTCGGAAAGAGGGCGAAGCAAAAAAAAAGAAGAGCGAAATCGCTCTTCAAATTTTGGTCAGATATTTTTTTCCAAAAGTTTTTTTGCCTCAAAAATACTTACGCCGAGATTATTTGCCAAGGATACGAGATCATCATATTCGGGCTTGTTTTTATCAACTCCGTAGCCGGAGGAATGTTTTATTCTTACTGAGCCGAACGGAGTGTTAACGTTTCTTTCTTCTCTGTCGAGAACAAATCTCCGCATTTTTGCCTGACGAACTCCGATGGTGGTTGTGTGCTTAAAAAGCAGCTCAGCCATTTTATTTTCGTCATCTTCAGCGCATAAAACGCTTATAAGCGTTCCGGGACGGCCTTTTTTCATTCCTATTGGAACAGTATAAGCTTCTTTCGCTCCCGCCTCAAAAAGCTTTTCTATTGCAAAGCCTATTTCTTCGGCTGTCATATCGTCAACATTACAGGAAAGCTCCGATATAAAACCGGTTTTGCCTTCGCTCTCACCCAGCATTGCCCTGACGCAGTTTGCAGCCTCAAAATCCTTTTTTCCCATACCGTAGCCTATTGTGTTTACGCTCATAACAGGCATTTCGCCGAAGGAGGAAACAAAATATTTCAGTAGAGCGGCTCCGGTTGGGGTGCAAAGCTCCCCTTTAATTTTGCCGCCGAAGCAAGGAATTCCCTTTAAGATAAATGCGGTTGCAGGCGCGGGCACGGGAAGAATACCGTGGGCGCATTTTACCTGCCCTGAGCCAACGTGAACGGGAGAAGCAACTATCTTATCGGGCTTTATTTCGTCCATCAGCAAACAAACCGCCGCAACATCGGCAAGCGCATCCATAGAGCCTACCTCATGGAAGTGGATTTCTGAAACGGGAACGCCGTGAACTGCGCTTTCGGCCTCCGCTATAAGCGAATAAACCGCGAGGATATCCTTTTTTACATTTTCGGGAATTTGCAAATGACCGAGAACGATATGCTCAATTTCGTGAATACTGCCGTGATGATGCGAATGATTATGAGCGTGCTCGTGGCTGTGTTCGTGTTCGTGGTCGTGGCCGTGTTCGTGATGATGGTCGTGGTCGTGACCGTAGATATGTTCATCCTCGGAAATGCCGTTTACGGTAACTTCAATATGGGTTCCCGTTATTCCGCACTTAACGCTTTTCTCTTTTGTTATTTTAACTCCGGGAATACCGAGAGCGTTTATTTTTTTTATAAAAATATCGGGGTCCGGCAGCAGCTCAACCAGAGCAGCGGTAAGCATATCTCCCGCGGCGCCCATACCGCAGTCAAGATAGAGAGTTTTCATTTTTTACCTCCATATGGTTTATCATACCTGCAAGATAACCGGCGCCGAAGCCGTTATCTATATTTACGACCGAAACTCCGCTGGCGCAGGAATTGAGCATTGCAAGCAGCGCGGAAACTCCGCCGAAAGAAGCGCCGTAACCAACGCTTGTTGGAACAGCGATAACTGGGCAATCCGCAAGCCCCCCTATAACGCTCGCAAGAGCGCCCTCCATCCCGGCAACCGCTATAATAACTGACGCGTTCATTATTTCTTCGCTGTGGGATAAAAGGCGGTGAAGCCCCGCAACGCCCACGTCAAAAAGCCGGACTGTTTTATTCCCGAAAATTTCCGCCGTAACGGCTGCCTCCTCGGCAACCGGAATGTCGCTGGTGCCGCCGGTTGCAACAATAACCGTACCGATGCCGTCCGGCTCCGGAACCGAGCCGGTGTGGGCTGTTTTTGAAACGCGGTTATAGCAAATCGGAACTTCGCGGTTAATAATTTCCGCCTTTTCGGGCGAAAGCCTTGTTATAAGAACACGCTTCTGAGAATTTTTTTCCATTGCGCTGAGTATGCCTGTAATCTGCTCGGCGGTTTTTCCTGCGCCGTAAATAACCTCTGCCTGCCCCTGCCTTACGGAGCGGTGAAGATCCACCTTTGCATAGCCGAGATCCTCAAACGGCTCGGTTTTAAGCTTTAACAGCGCCTCTTCAACGGACACAGTGCCGTTTTTAACGCCTTCAAGAATTGTTTTAACTTCTGTTTTCATCATATCATCATTTCAGTTTTTGAATAATATTATACTACTTATGTGCAAAAAATCAAGCGGCGAGCTAAATTTTCAGATGTTATAATACTGCGACTGCGCTTTCCAAAGCCGATAATACTTTCCGTTTTCGTCGGCTAAGAGTTCATCATGGCTTCCGAATTGAACTAAACTGCCTTTATCAAACACCGCGATTTTATCACACAGACGGCAGGAAGAAAGCCTATGGGAAATGAGAATAACGGTTTTGTCCTTAATTATATTGCTTATGTTCTGATAAATTTCAAATTCCGCTATGGGATCAAGCGCGGCGGTAGGTTCATCAAGTATCATATAGGGGGCGTCCTTATAAACGGCTCTTGCTATTGCAATTTTCTGCTCCTCTCCGCCTGAAACATTTACACCGTCGATATCAAAATCACCGTATAAAAACTGCCGCGATTTATTTTTAAGCGAATAAATATAGCTTGCAGCTCCCGCTTTTTTGAGCGCAGCATAAACTCTCTTTTCATCGTATGTATCATCTGCGGAAACGTTTTTGCAGATCGGTTGAGCGAGAAGCTTAAAATCCTGAAAAACAACGGAAAACAGCGACATATATTCACTAAAATCGTAGTCAAAAATATCGTATCCGTCCAGAGATATTGACCCTTTATCGGGTTTATAAAATGAACATAACAGCTTTATGAAGGTTGTTTTTCCCGATCCGTTTTCACCAACGACCGCTATTTTCTTTCCCCACGGAATACTGACGGTCAGGTTAGACACGGCATTATTGGCGGCATTAGGATAGCGAAAACTCACATTATTAAATTCGAGAGTATGGTTTTTTCTTTTTTCCGCTTTTCTGTTTCCGCATTGAACAGCAGGCTTAAGCTCCAAAAAATCAAAAAATAATTTCAGATATTCCGTGTTTTCACGAATACGAAAGGCAGCGCTTGCAGTTCCCGCCACAGCACTTATAAATCGGTTTATCGCTCCGAAATAAAGAACTATGCTGCCGCTGCTTATAAGCCCCATATAAGCTTTTGACGCTGCAAAAACATAGAGCAGTCCGCCGGTTAAAGAGTTTACCGCGGCAGAAGCCATATTCGCGTTAACTTGCGCACGCCAGGTTATTTTTCGCATTTCCAGGAGTTTATCCGCGCTGTTCTTCCCTATTTCCCGAAGGATAAAGCTTTTATGCCCGAATATCCTTATGTCTTTAGCGGCATCGTAATCCTCAAGATACTGCTTTTCATAAAATGCCATATAAGAGCTAACATTTCCGAGCGTTGAAGTTGATTTTGAGATCTGCTTCATTTTTTTGACGCTGCTTTTATAATTAACAAAAACTGATAGAGCAATTGCCGCCAAAAGCAGGCCGCTTAAACCGAAACGCTCCGCAATCGACCCGCCGGGTTGCTCTGTAAAAAATAAACTGCAAGACAAAGCGGCAGCAATGCAAACAGAAATAAGGCAGTTTGCAAAATATGCCAGATCTCCGGCAACTCTCACAATCCCAAAAGAGAACATATTTGCATTTGAAGAAATTCTCTCTTTCATTGCCTGCACGCGGGCGTCTTCTGCCTGGGAAAGAGCAAGGGAATTCATTTTTTCATTCAAAAACAGATCGTGATGGTTTTTCAGAATACTTCCCTTCAATTGGAGCGATTTATTTAGAATCTGACTGACTATTCCGAAAATAAAGGTTAGAGATATCGTTATAATTACATTCGCAAAAATGGTTTTTATTTCGTTTTTTGCGATCAGAGCATCTATGATCTTTGCTGACATATAAATCGGGATATAGGGATAAATCGCGCTGAAAACAGACGAAGAAATACTTAAAGCAAGGTATCCGGGAGAAATTCTTTTAAGCTCCCGAATGCTTTTTGCCAGCATACGGATATGCTGATTTGTTTTTTTCATATTCAATCCTCCTTCGGGCTTTACGGCTGCTTATAATAATAGCTTTGCTTTTCATACATTTCGGCGTATTTCCCGCCGAGAGCAATAAGCTCGTTATGAGTCCCAATTTCTGCAATCCCGGCATTATCCAAAAGAACTATCCTGCTGCAAAACTGAGTTGATGCCAATCGGTGGGATACAAAGATCGCCGTTTTACCCGCGGTGATTTCATCATATTTTTTATACAATTCCGCCTCGGCAATCGGATCAAGCGCCGCTGTGGGCTCGTCAAGGATCAAAACAGGGGCATCGTTATATATCACCCTGGCTAAAAGCAAACTCTGTTTCTCGCCGCCGGATAGAGACACCGCTTCGGGTATTACAGTGTTAACAAGCGGGGTATTTATGCCGTTTGGCAGCGAATCGACCCATTTTGACAATCCCGCTTTTTCTATGCTTTTGCGCAATTTTTCATTGTCAATCTCATCTGTATCGCATAACGCGATATTTTTTGAAACAGAGGCAGGAATCACCCCCGAATTCTGAAAAAGAACCGCAAACATATTATAATACTTATCACGTCCGTAATCGCTGAGAGTTTTTCCTCCGATCAAAACATCTCCCCTGCTTGGAGCTAAAAGGCCGCAAATAAGGCTTATCAAAGTTGATTTTCCGGAACCGTTAGCGCCTACAAGAGCAATCTTTTCTCCGGGGCGCACAGATAAATTTATATTATCCAATATCACTCTGTCAGAATTGCCGAATGAAAAGCCGACATCCCTTAAAACTATATCCGGACAGCCGGCTGATTGAACGAGACCTTCCTTTGGGAGCCTGTTTATCTTATCGGGGAATTCGATGAAATATCTATAATCGCTCAGGGCATACGATGTTGTTATAACAGTTTGAGCGTTTGAAACAACCGATGAAAGCCAGTTGCCAAAACCGGTTATCGCGGCAAAATACACGGTTAAGTCGCCGATGGAGATTTGCTTTGCGGGATCGCCGGATAAAAAACGCGAAATTAAATATGCATACGCAAAACCGTCGCGCGCAAAAATCAACGCTCCTTCGATCAGCAATAAAAAACCCTGCTTTGCCATCACCTTTTTTTCAAGCGAAGAATTTTCGGAAATAAGAATAGCGTATATTTTTTTCAGCCAGCCCGACATCGTATAAATGCGCATATCCTTTGCAAAGCCTGAGTCCCTTGATATTTGAATTATATATCTGAGCCGCTTAAAAACGGCTGCCCGTTCATTTTTAGAAGCGTTAATAATTCTGTTTATGCGAACCATTAAAATCGAATCAAAAAAATATGTAAGGGTCAACGCCAAAATAATCAGGGGATTTAACCGCATAAGAATTGCCGTGAAAGATAAAAATCCGATACCGTTTGAAAAAAACTCAATAACACCGGGAAAAAATCCGCTCAGGGTGTTACCCATTCCGCCTTCAACCGATTGTATAGCCTTTTCGTGAGCGGTTTTTCCCGCAGGAGAAATATAGTTTTCAAAATCCATATCCATAGCCTTGAAATTAATTTTTTGACGAAAATATGAGCTTCTCATTTTTAAGGTTTGCATTGTAACACTGTGCTCGATTCTCATTTTGCATAAGTCTGATAAAATTATAACGCCTGACGCCGCGGCAATGGCAATAGCCGTTAAATAAAACTCGCGCCCCTGCTCCAGTGAATCAAATATTACTTTTGGAATGAGAATTTCCAATACCGCCGACAGAGGCTTCAGAGGCACCCCGGCAAATGACAAAAATATCAGCGACTTCTTCCGCTTCCAATATTTCCTTAGGATATATACTAAATTTCCGAATATGCTATAGCTGTTTTTTTTCATTTCCATATAGCTTCCTTTTTCCTTTTATAATGTAATAAAATATTATAATTATTATATATAAATAGAAACAAGAAGTCAAGAAAAACAGCACATTTTATGCTGTTAAAAAAAAACGCTCCCTAAACAGGGAGCGCATATCGGGTAAGCTATTATAATTTTGCTGTTTTGCATATTAAATCGGGAAGGATAAAGCTTCTTGAGTGTTCATACATCTTTTGCACTTCCTCGCTCCTGCCGACAAGCGGAACGCCCGTTGCGGAGTTATCTGACACAACCAGCAGAGCGATCGAGGGGATGTCCATTAGCTTTCCGATGGCATAAAAAGCGGAGGTTTCCATTTCGATCAGATCAGTGTTAAAGGAGCGAATCTCTTCAAGATGAGTATATTCCATTGCGATGGAATCGGTGCAGAAAACGCTTGCCTCTTTTATAGTATAGCCGCAGCTGTTTGCAAGCTCAACTACCTGCGAAACATACTTCTTATCGGGATAAACCTTTTCAAACGGAACATAATCCTTTATGCTCTGTTTCAGATAAGTGTTTGCCAGAGTTCCCGCAACGCAATAGCGCGGAGTGCATATATCGCCTATGTTAAATTCCTCTTTTAATGCGCCTGCCGCGCCGATAAAAATCAGCCTCCTGAAGTTGAGTTCACCGCAAATAAGCAGATAATCAAGCATATTGCACCCGCCTGCGGCGGTTTTTATCCACGCAAGTTTCAGATTATCCTTTTCAACGAGAAAGCCTTGGGAATAGCTTTGGGAACCCGTCTCCGTAATCTTAAAGCTATCGTCTTTCAGAATTTTATATGGACTGTACGACGGCGCAACTATAAGAGCGTCATAAACCATAGTATTATCCAGTCCGAAATTGACGGTTGCAAGGTTGCTTACATTGTAATAATGCATATTATCCAATATCTGCTTCATTCTATCAGTCATATTGATGCTCCTCCAGAAAAAATTTAAAGAATCGTTATACCTTTTTCACTCAACGCTTTTCGATGCTGAACACAGCAGCTTATTTACGTTTTTTAACTTTGTTCAGAACAGAGTTGAATTCCAAAATTTGCTCTTTTGAAAACATACCGCTTGCCATTGACAAAATTCTTTTTACGGTAAATCCTTTGCCCATTTCAATCATTGTTTTTCCTACCGGCATACCCATTACCGAAATACCTTTGCTCTTTTTGCCGGATTTTTTCCTGACGCTTTTTTCTTTATTTTTTTTATCCTTATCAGAATTTAAAACCGCCAGCGCCTTTTTCGCAATTATCAACGCGGCAATTTTACCTCTGAAGGTGGATAGGATATCGCCTATGGTGTCGTTAACGGAATAATAACCGGGCGGAGTGTTGATTTCAAACCAGTTTATTACCGAGCCTTCCTCTTTCATTACATAGCTTTCGTTAAAGGTGTCAACCTTTTTTATTCTGCTTTCATCGGTCAAATCGCCCGCTTTGGCAGTTATAACGGTTTCACCCTCATTCTTAACGTCAAAATAGAAGAAAGGATATTTTCCCTTTGCCTTTTTAGCTATGCTTTCGCCGTTAATAAAAAGTTCAACCTCGTTCTGATTTGAATAAACGGTGATCTTTGTTACATCTTCGGTTCTTTCAACATATCTTTTACCGCAGATATGAAGCACGGGCTTTTTTGAAAGCCAGGCAGCGTAAGCGTAAAAGCTGTCTTTTTTATACTTTCTGTCAAATGAAACAAGTCCTTTATGATTCATACCGTTCTCGCCGCCCTCAGCTCTTGCGTCGGCGGCAAAATCAAACATATTCCAAACGTGAGTTGCCCATAAATAAGGTCTGTCTATAATCTGTTTAATAAGTTCCTCATGATAATATGCCTGATATTCCTCGGTATAGTCGCCCTGGGTCGGGTTTGAGGTGTGCCAGTTCAGAGCTTCGCAGCCGTATTCGCTGAGTCCTATTGCTTTTTCGGGATATTTTTTTCGGAAATTATCAAACCACGGACCGTACATACTTACATTTCCGCCATACCATCCGAAATAATGGTTATAAGAAACAACGTCGCTTATACTGACATATGCATCCTCGGGACTGCACATCGTTATAACAGCGGCGGTGGTAAGCCTTGTTTTATCAAGCTTATGCGCTAAATCATTCAGCATTTTATGATTTTTTATCAAATCAGAGTTTGAGCCCGCCATAGTTATTTCATTGGATAGCCCCCAAACAACAATGCTCGGATGATTATAATTCTGGCAGATAAGCTCTGTCATTTGAGATTTTGTGTTGTCAGATCCGTTTGGAAGGTGCTTTGAAATATAAGGGATCTCAGCCCAGACAACAAGCCCCTTTTCATCACACAAATCATAAAAATACTGAGAATGCTGATAATGAGCAAGACGCACTGTGTTTGCGCCCATCTCGCAGATAAGCTCTATATCCTCTTTATGGTGTTCGTAAAGAAGTGCGTTACCGATATAGGGTCTATCCTGATGGCGGGCAACTCCCCTGAGAGGATATTCTTTTCCGTTGAGGATAAAACCTTTTTGGGGATCAATTTCAAAGCTGCGGATACCGAAACGCGCCGATACCTCATCAACAGCCTTTTCGTTAACAATCAACTCAGCTTTTGCAGTATAAAGATGCGGGTCTGAAGTTCCGTTCCACAGATGCGGATCATCAATTTGGAAGGTTACATCGCAGCCCGATAACGTTTTTCCGTCAACTGTAACCTTAACCTCTCCCTCGCCCTTTACATATGTTTTAACGTTAACCTCGGCCTTTTTCCCTTTTAGGGTGGGCGTTACCGCAATTCCGGGAGCGCCGAAGTGATCCAGATCAAAGTGATTTCTGTTTACACCGATAAGAATAACATCGCGGTAGATACCGCCGTAAAAGGTAAAATCCGCTTGCTGAGGATAAACAAAATCATTTGGGCTGTTATCAACCTCAACTCTTAAAATGTTATTGCTGCGAATATTTTCAAGCTTTGCTCTGAAAGTTGAATATCCGCCGTGGTGAACAGCTATTTTCTCACCGTTAAAATAAACCTCAGAGCTTGAATTTACACCGTCAAACTGAACATAAACATCATCGCCTGCGGGAATATCGCTTTCAGACAATTCCTTTTCATAGGTGCAAACTCCTCTGTAATAATCGTTTCCCCCATCCTGGCCGTCAATACCGTTCCAGGTATGGGGCAGATCCACTATGCTTTTTTCATTTTCCTTAATAAAAACCCAATTTTTATTTATGCAAACCGAATTTCTCATAATAACTCCTCTTTTTCGCCGCTTTTTTGCGAAGTATTAAATCTGCGTTCCTCGTTAATGCCTATATTATATATAAATTTCATTGATAAAACCATTATTGAAAGCCCTGCAACCAAAAGAACGATATAGAGATTTTTTATGTTTTTTGAAACCTCAGCGGTTTGTTCGGCAGCGTTTTCAACATAACCTACTGAGCTTAGCGCAAGCGCAACCAGCGCGGAACCGATACCCTGCGCGAGTTTTCTGAAGAATGAATAAAGAGCATAAAGAGAACCTTCCTCGCGAACGCCTTTTTTTCTGTAGCTGTCTTCAATGCAGTCGGCAACAATTGCCCAAACAATGATCTGGAACACACAGCAGCCTATGTTTACAAACATAAGGCCGGAAACATAGAATATTATTCCTTTCACATCGGGAGTAATGGGCAAAAACAGCATTACTATTCCGGCAATTGCACTTATCAGCCCGGAAACTGTGAGCAGTTTCTTTTTGCCGATTGCAGCAGCTATTTTTGAGGCAAACGGCATAAACGCAACAAGCGGCAAATATGAGGCTATCATTGCAAGGGTTGATTTTCCGGCGTCGTTAAAATAAAACTGAAAAACAAGATTGTTTACTGACATTGATGAATTATAGAAAACAACAACAGCGACCGTTGCAACTGTTATGCCCACCATTGCACGGTTAGTAAAAAATGATTTTAACGTTGAAATATAGCTTACCTTTTCTGCTTTATTTTCACGGACAACTCTTTCAGTTACCATTTTACGCATGGCAAAAAATGCAAAAAACGCTGCAACTGAAAAAACAACTGACACTATAAACAATCTGTTTTCGGAAAGAACGTTATTTTCATAAACGATTTTCGGCAGGATCATAACCAAAACCGCAGGCAGAGCAGCGCCTATGCTTCTGAATGTTGAAAGTGTTGTACGCTGCCCGGGATCGTCGGTAATAACCGAATGCAGCGAACCGTAAGGCACGTTGATCATCGTGTAGGCTACGGACCATAAGCAATAAGAAATTAAACACCAAAGAATTTTACCCATATCGGAAAAACTTCCCACAGGGGTAAACAGCATAATTGAAAACACAACAAGAATAACCGAGCCTATGGATATCCAAGGCATAAACTTACTCTTTTTGCCGATTTTAGTTCTATCGACCATATTGCCGATAATTATATCGTTTACCGCATCCCACACCTTTGAAACAACGATTATCCAAGCCCAATGCTTTGCGCTGAGTCCTATACATTGAGTGTAAAACAGATACATATACGAAGAAACAAGCTGGAATGAAAAATTACAACCCATATCGCCAAACGCATATCCGATTTTATCACTCATGCCAAAAGGCTTTTTCCTTTTTTGATTTATCATGGCCGCACTCCCCTTTTTTTAATTATACAGCATTCGTTTTGCTTTTTCAACAGCACGCAAAACAAAAAAACATCTGAATTTACAAAGTTGACAAGCAACGGTTATCCATGTATAATTTTGTTAAATTGCAAATGAAAGGACTTAACGTTATGAATTACCGTGATTTTGGCAATACAGGTGAAAAAATCTCTGCGCTTGGCTTTGGCTGTATGCGTTTTCCCGAATATAAAGTAGGCGAAAAGAGCTTTGTTGACCAAGAAAAGGTTGACGAAATGCTTGCGTTTGCCTATGAAAACGGAGTAAATTATTTTGATACCGCTCCCTATTATTGCAACCACAACAGTGAAGCCGCCGTTGGCCACGCGGTTAAAAACTTCCGTGATAAAATACTGATTTCCACCAAATGCCCTATAGACGATGATCTGACAGTTGATAAATACCGCAGTCTTTTAGAAAAAAGTCTTACCAGCATCGGCACCGATCACATTGATTTTTACCATTTTTGGGGCATCAACCGTGATGAATATGACAACATTATATTAAAAAACGATCTTCTTGAAGCCGCTGCAAAGGCAAAAGAAGAGGGGCTGATACGCCATATTTCATTTTCATTCCACGATCACCCCGATGCAATAAAGCACATTGTTGACACCTCAGAAAATCGCGGAGTGAAGATGGAAAGTATGCTCTGCCAGTATAATCTTCTTGATCGCAGCAACGAAGACATGATAAAGTATGTAAACGAAAAGGGACTCGGGACTGTTGCTATGGGGCCCGTTGGCGGCGGAAGGCTTGCAGCTCCCACCGATCTTTATTCTAAGCTTACGGGCAAAGCTTCAATCGCAACCTATGAGCTTGCCTTCAAATTTTGCCTGGGCAATCCAAACCTTAATTGTGCGCTTTCGGGTATGGGAGATATTGACATGGTAAAAAAGAACATTAAGGTTGCCTCTGATAATACTGCGTTTTCTGAAGATGAGTGGAAACAGCTCGGAGTTGCAATTGAGGAGCTGAAGAAGTTTTCGGAGCTCTATTGCACCGGCTGTAAATATTGCCAGCCCTGCCCTGTGGATATCAACATCCCCCGCATTTTTGAAATGTATACATATTATAATGTTTACGGCCTTAAAGATCACGCAAAGAAAATGATGCAAGATCATATTAATAAGGAGGGCAAAACCTTTTCAGACTGTAAAAACTGCGGTATGTGCGAAAAAAAATGTCCACAACAGCTTAACATCCGTAAAAACCTTGAAAAGGTTTGTAAATTGCTTTGTGAATAAATAAATTTATATGTTATTTTACGGTGATTAAAATGATCGTTATAGGCTTGGAAATTTTATATTTACTGTTCTCAATTTTTGCTTATAAAAAAATGTTATCTAAAATTCATAATAATAACTTCGCTTACATAAAAAAATAATCGGGAAAATTCTTTTTGTTAACATTTTGCGCACGCATACTACTATGCATTTTACTTTCATCATCAATATACCTTCTGCAAGATAAACCACAGCCTTTTTCGGATTATTTTTTATTGCAGCTTTTATTATCGGCGCCCTCATTCTTTTTTGTCATTTTTATTTTATCGTTAAGATTAAAAAGATAATAAAGCTGCTTTATGGAAAAGAGAACTCCAAATCGATAAAAACATCGTGCTCCAAAAGAACTGTTGCAGACCATTTGATCGTTTTCTTTTTTGTTCTTATTTCAATATACGCTTTTATAACAGATTAAAAATTTTCATAAGCTGAAAAAAATCCCCTTATTCAAGGGGATTTTTATTATGTATATCTCTTTATCAATTCCTTATAGAAGACGACGCACTGACCCACATTTTGAATTTTAATATGCTCGTTTGCACCGTGAACAGAGGCATATTGCTCCCCGTCTAAATCGATTGGCGCGAAACGGAAGATATTATCGGCAACATCTGTGAAGCGTCTGGCGTCGGTTCCGGCGACCAAAAGAAACGGCGATACTATAACATCGGGGAAAACGTCATTTATAACGCTTTCCAAGAGCTTGAACTGCGGGGTTTTATAATTTGTAGGACGGCAATAATCCCGCTCGATCTCTTCAATTTCAATACTGTGCTTTGAGGCGATTTTTTTGATTTTTTCAAGTCCTCTATAAAGGTCGTCCTCGCGAACGCAGCGAAGAAACATCGTTGCCGAAACCTCCTTTGCCGCAATTTGCGGGTCAAGCTCAGAGCCGCCCGAGATCGTGGTGAATGCAATGCTTGTTGAAAGCATAGCTTTTGCGGGCGGGATATTTTGCATAACCTTTTTTATTATCGGAGCAAACAAGCTAATATTTCCCATAACTATGTTCAAAGGGAACTTCATATACGGCGCGTGAGTTTCAAAGGTGCCGCGAACCTCGTCCGAAAAACTGCTTTTATAAATTCCGCTGTTTTCAACCTCGTGAATAAAAGCTGACATCTGCGAAATAGTGTTGCCGCTTGTCTGATTTAAGCCGCCGTGTCCCTTTTGGACTTTTTTTGCAGTACAGCGATACATATGTCTGCTCTTTTCGTGAACGGCTATCATAGCGCTTTTTTCTTTAACGCCCGGAATCATACCGATGGTTATAGCTCCGCCCTCATCAAAAACGGCATCAAAATGGATACCTTTTTCTTTGAAATACTCTGTTGCCAGCACCATTCCGTCGCCGCAAAGCTCTTCGTTGTTTGAAGAGCCGATGTAAAGGTTTATTCCGTCAAAGGAATAATTCTCTTTCAGCAGTTCTTCGCAGGCCTGCAGCTCGGCAAATAACGGCGTTTTAGTGTCGATAGTACCTCTGCCATACATCGAACCATCCTTAATTGTTGCGCAAAACGGTTCAGTATCCCAATCATCACCGCCGTCAACAACATCGTGATGCGACATAAGCATAATGTTTTTTTTGGCGTTACTACCCCGAATCATGTAAACAAAGCATCCGCTTCCAAAGCTTAAGCGCTCCGCTCTTTGTGATAAAACGGGGAATCGCTCTTCAAGAACTTTATAAAACTTATCAAATTCCGCCCGGTTTTCATTATCGTGGGAAAAAACCGTTTTGCAATTTATCATTTGCGATAATGTGTCGACATAGAATTGAGTTTCTTTTGCCGAAACATTTTTTCTTTTTTCTTCCGGTGCTAAAACTCGTTTTTTCATTTGCCGTCCCCCTTATTACTATACTTTTTAATGCCCTCGGTAACCTTTTTATCGTTGTAAATTATAAACAAAATTAAGGACAGCAAACTGAACACGCCTGCATACACGCCTGTGAGCTTAACTCCCTGCATACCAACGGATTCGCCGCTCAAGGCACCGATCGCCAATACGCTTGACACGATCATCATTGCAACGCTGACAGCTATTTTTTCAAGAAATGTTTTAACTGCCGAGAATATACCCTCTCTGTTAACTCCGCTTTCAAGGCAGTCCAATTGAATAATATCGGAAATAACCGACTGCGGCAAAATATTGATGGCGGCAAACGGGAACGCAACCATTATTCCGATGCCGATACCGATTATCAGTTCGTGTCCGGCAAACAGCGCGGCGATTTTATCACCGACATATATTAGCGCAAACACTAATGTGAAAACAGCGCTTGCTATGATCAGCGGTATCTTTTTATTAAATTTTCTGCAAATCATAACAATAACCGGGAACAGGCAAATCGCGGTTACGATCGCCGCGAGCAGAACATAAAAGACCTGACTTTCTTCAATATTTAACAGCATAGTGATGTAGTACAGCATCGCCGTTTCAAAGAAGCACAGAGAAATAAAGCTGAACAAATCTCCAAGGCTGAAGATAACAAAATTGCGGTTTTTTAAAACTAAGCCAAAGGATTTTATCAAAGGATCGCTGGGCTTTGTGCTGTTATAAACATAGTCCTTTTCGTTAAATGCATATGCGCTTAGCAAAAGGCAAATAATTCCGATCGCAACGAAGACGGTGAAAACAACCCTCCAGGCCCACAATGACGATAAGCCTGTGTTCTTGAGCAAATTAACAAACAAGGTTGCGGCATACATAAACGCACTTGATCCCATAAAAAATGCCGTGCTTACGGTATAATAGCCAACACGCACATTGGCATCCGGAATAATTTCCGGAACAAGGGCATTGCGCGGAATGAAAAAGAAGGTATATGAAACATAATATGCAACAAGGAAAAAGCCAACCCAAATTGCGTTGCCAACAGAGCCCTCTTTAAACGGTGCGTAAAAAATCAGCAGCAGCGAAAGAGCGTAAGGCAGCGCCGCAAAACGCAAAAACGGCATACGCCTTCCATCCTTATGATTGCATTTATCTGAAAGAGAGGCAACGAGCGGGTCTGTAACAGCGTCAACAACCTTGCCAATGCCTGTGATTAACGCCATAACGGTTATAAATCCCAATAATTTGTTTTGCGGCAAAAGATTTGGCAATCCGCTTTTAACTGTGGGCTGGAAAAAATAGAGCAAATAATTTCCTATCATACCGTTAAAAAGCCCCTTGGCAACATCCGCCAAACAATAACGGTACATTTTCGTTTTGGGTAATGTCTGCGACATTATAAATTCACCTTCATCAAATTTTTTTATAATATACCATAATCTCATAAATTGTGCAAATAATTTTTATTTAAAAACTTTGCAATTTCATCGAAAAATATCGTTTTTGCATAAGTAATTGCTTTTAAAATGCGATAATCCCTTGATTTTTCAAGGGATTCAATTTTTTTGATACCAATTGAATTTTATGCAGTACAGCCAACACCTCATCGGAATTTATATGTTTTCAATCACCAATTCTTTACACCTCCATTCTTCACCAAGAATACAATACGTTTCATCAATTTCAAGAGCTACGTCACTGAACCCAACTGCTTTATAACAGCAGTAAGCCGGGAGGTTTTTCTCGAAAACGCCTAATGACACACGTTTTGCGCCATATAAATCAAATGCAAACTTCAGCCCCAATTTAAGCATCTCTTTTCCATAGCCGTTTCCTCGCTTATCGGGATCAATAATAACAAAGCCAAAACGCAGTTCATCCGGTGATTCGTTTGGTTTTCTCAGTGTAAAAAAACCAACGATTCCTGTTTCATCAAATGCAGTAAACGGCATAAGATATTCAACAAAACGAAATTCATTCTGTGATATAGGATAACTGCCAAGAACCCCTGCCGTCCACCGGTAAAATTCTTCTTCATTTTGGCACCAAGATAATATCGTATTGGCATCCATGGCTTTATACGGTCTTATTCTAATCATAAATTTCTCCCCGAAAAATCCAATATAAAGAGGATTTTCTAACGCTTTTTCAAACAAATATGTCCTTGCGTATAAAACAATTTTACAATCATCTTGCAAAAACTTTAACAATTATAATATAGGGATCCGTTCCAATTCTCGTTTTTTTATTGTGCAAAAAGCGCATCAATTGCCTTCATTTGTTTTTCCCGATGTATCCGCACAGGCTCTGTTTTTTGCAAAAATATGTCCGGACTGATGTACGCTGTTTACCGATTGATTAGAACAATGCGTTCACAGAGCGATCCAGTACCGCTGAATGATCCCGCATTCGCTTAATCCAACATCATCTTTTACTTCATTTTCCAGCTTGCCGCCGTTCTTCTCGATTATTTTTCGTGAAGCTTCGTTGGTTTTATCACAGGTAAGAAGAACCCTGCTTTCTCCGTATTCTCTGCAAACAGACAAAACTAACGCCAACATTTCACCTGCGTATCCCTTGCGTCGCTGACTTGGCAAAACACTGTATCCGATATTACCGCCGTATTGCAGCAAAAACGGTGATAGTGGGTGTCTATATTCAATAATTCCCACAACCTTTTCGTCCTCAACCCGAACTGCTAAAAACACCTCAGACGGAACATAGCCTTCGCCGTATTTCTTTTTCAGCCGATTTTCAAAATCGATCCATTCAGAAAATGAGTTAACTTCTTTAAGTCCGGCACAGCCATCAAAGCTATCGTTATTTAAGAGCATATCTTCTTTATATTGCATAACTTGCTCCGCATATTCATAGGTTGGTCTTACTAATTTCAAACGCATTTGTTTGTCCTCTATAACTTCCGATTCTTAAGCGGATCACATTATATCACATTTTCCTGCCGAATTCCACCATATTTTTGTAAGCAAATGAAAATATCCCCGGCAGCAGCTCCGGCTTCCGGGGATTGTTCATATTACAATTTTTAGCTATGATGCTACGCCCGGGATTATTCTTCGGACTGAGTTTCAGGCTGAACCTGGGTATACATTTGAGACTGAGTTTCGGGCTGAACCTGGGTATACATTTGAGGCTGAGTTTCGGGCTGAACCTGGGTATACATTTGGGGCTGAGTTTCGGGCTGCACCTGCTGATATGTTTGAGGCTGCATTCCGGGCTGCGCTTGAGAGTACATTTCGGGCTGCACTGAAAATTGCGTTTCGATGCGATTTTGAGCCGCTTTCTTTTCTTGCTTGACCCGCATAACAGCATTTGCAACAAAGCGGAACGCACCCACTACGCAAAGCACCAAACCGATAATCAAATCTTTCAGATAAGCAAGCGCGATATCCGGCTCTTCCAAGAACACATAAGATCCTCTTACAGCTGCTGCAAAGGAGATGGTATAATCGATCTCGCCATCGGCATACCATTCCTTGTAGGTATTATATACATCCAAAGAAAGACACAGATACCAAGCGGCAAGCATAACTATAACAGCGGCAATAATGGCGATAACAATACCCTTTAAGCTCTCTTTTTTTGCGAAAATGGAATAGCCTTTTATTGCACAGATAACACCGATAAGTCCGCTGATACCGGCCAAAAAACCAACTTGATAGAGAACAAACCACAAAGCTCCGCCCACAAGAGAAAACAGCAGCGCTCCAACGGCACCGGCCAAAACATTTTCTTTTTCCATAACGGCGCCCATATCGTTTTTCATAATAATACCTCCTGATAAGATGTTATATAATTTTTTTATTATTATAATTACCGCGGCGGAAAAAGTCAATACCGTCTTCCTTTAGTTCGCGCGGAAGAATTTTCATTATAAATTTGAACTTTTTCTGTAAAAAAATCACCTAAACAATATACAGTTGACATGATTTTCTTTTTGACAACGAACGCAATTTTTGATACGGGTTGCACGGAGGTTGCAAATGGCTGCATTTTTGTTTTGGAGGTTACAAGATGGTTGCAATCGCCGGAAAAATGCAACCACCCCTACAAACCGGATTTTACCTCAATACCTTGATGAATCATCAACTCCAGCTTTGCAATTCAACGATATTGCCTTCACAATCCGTTGCGTAAACAAAGACTGCTTTTCTTCCATTTTCATATTCTGCCCTTACTACTTCTCCGATTTGCTTGCCGCCTTTTTGAAGCAATAAGTTCAAAGTCTTTTCCACATCATCTACTTCAAACGCAATATGCGCTATGCCGCATTTATTGATAGCGGTCGTTGATTCTTCCATAGAATCATATGAAAAAATTTCAAGCGTAGGGTGGTCATTTTCATATCCCGGAAGGCAGAGATGTTCACCAACTATATGTGAATTTTGAATCCCTGTTAAGTCATCAAGCCATTCACCGTGCAAATCTCTTGTTTCACCGATGCTTTTGCATTGAAAAACTTCTTTATAAAACTCGATCAATTTTTTAGAATCTTTTGCAATAACATTCGTATGCGCATATCTAATCATAATTATTTCCCCGTTTTCTTACAGTATTTGAAATTTACAGTGTCCCGTTAATAAATTTCGATTTATCAAACTGATTATAACACATAAATGTGAAATTCTCTACCACAACAAAAAATGCGGGGGTATTCAATAAGGTAACAATATAAAAATATAATGCTTTGCGCAGCAAAGCCACCTATCCTCTTATATCTAATCTTTTCTCCGGAAACGATATTTTTCGTCCGCTTTAGTGAAGAGAGCAGAACGGAGAGTGAAGAGAACCAAAAAGAAAACGGCAACTTTCGCGGCTTCATCATTCATCATTCATTGAAAATCCTGTTGAATGAATGATGAATATT
>JAFLUL010000029.1 GCA_022508845.1 Oscillospiraceae bacterium
TCACCGTAGGCTTTGCCGTCCTTATAAAGCTGTACGCTTATCTCTTCGGGTCTGTCGGTGCTGTTATCGCCTACCCAAAGCTTTTTAACGGTAATATCGGACGTTTTGGTGTTGGTTATTATCCAGTTGTTTCCAACATTTATATAACTTACTCGATAGCCGTTCGGTACACTTACCTCTTTAACTGTCCAAACGTGGGCTTCGTCAAGTCCTTCCCAGGTGTAGGACCATTTATTTTTGGAATTGAGGGTAACTTCATCTCCATAGGCCTTACCGTCCATATAAAGCTGTACGGTTATCTCATCGGGACGGGAAGCGCTGCTGTCGCCTGCCCAAATCTTTTTAACGGAAACGTTGGTTATCTTTGTGTTGGTTATAGTCCAGACGTTTTCTTCATTAGCAGGATCCGAACGATAGCCATCGGGAACTTCAACCTCTTCAACTGTCCAAACGGAGTCTCTGTTGAGATACTTCCAGGTATAGCTCCAGCTGTTCTCTTCGCTGAGAGTTACACTATCGCCGTAAGGATTGCCGTCCTGATAGAGCTGTACTTCTATCTTTTCAGGTCTTGCATCGAGGTTATCTCCTTCCCATTTCTTTTCTACAGAAACCTGAACGTAGGCAGGCTTTGGCTCGCCGGGCTCGCCCTTGCTGTTTACGATCGAAACTTCTGCGATTGTTTCGTCGGAGATAATTCCGCTTGCTCCGGAGGATTCTGTTGAATAGCCGTTTAGATCTGCATCAATTTCGGTTACTTCATACTGTGTTCCCTCGGGAAGTCCAAATACTGTTATAGATTCGTTATGCTTCAATGTGAAGCTGAAGCCGCTTGTTAAGGTGCCTTCTTCAACGGTCTCGTTGCTTCTGTTGATAATATATTTATAGCTATCAACGATATTGGCTCCATAAGCATCCTTTAAGGTTAAAATGAAATTGAAATCTGTAAGCGCGTCGCCATCAACACCGGTAACTATTTTTTCAATTCTCAAATCACCTTCGCCGCGGCGGTTAGTGATTGTTGCCTTTGCTTCCTCGCCGGCAAGAATCACGCCTTCTTCATTTTCAAGCAATGTAACGTAACCGCCCTCATTAGCCTCTTCTTCAACGATTGAATACAAAGTTCCGTCCGGAAGATAGAGAATGGTTATATATTCGTTGTGCTTCAAGACGATTTTATCGCCGCTCTTGATAGTTCCGGAAACAGGATTGCCTTCTGAATCAAGCTTGTTGCTGATATACTCAAAGCTATCAGTGAGCTCGTTTCCATCTGCATCGGTGAGAGTTACGATAAAGTGGAAATCCTTATCGGTTTCGCCGTATTTACCCAAAACCTTTTTTTGGATAGTAAGCGCGCCAACCGTTACCTTATTGGTGAAAACTGTTTCTCCGTTTTCGGTTACTGTGGTTCCCTCATATGCTTTAATTTCGCCCTCAACCGCGCTGTAGGCACCGCCTGCAACAGGAAGATTTTCCCAGGTATATGTCCAGTTGTTTGCTTCGGTGAGATCAACGGACATATTGTTGTAGGGTTCATCGTTCTGATACAGATATACAGTTATTCTCTCGGGGCGAACTAAAGCGCCGTTGTCGTTATCGTCCCAAACCTTGGTTACTGTAAAGCTGGTGCGCTTATTATCATCGGTGTTATCAAATCTGACGTCCTGATAGCTTTCGGGAGACACTACCGTTGAGATTACGGCATAGCCGCCGAGAATCTTAATGATTTCCACTCTTATAGTGAATGAGGTGTCATCTTTTCCGCCGAGCTCTCGCATCTGATAATAATGAACTCCGGGTTCTTCATAACGGATAAGCGGGAATTCTATATCTCCGTTCTCTGCGTTGAAGGCGGTTTCGGTGTAGGTACCCAAGGGTTTTCCGTTTTCGTCAACTTCAATGCAAACAAAGCTATAAGCGTTTGCCTCAGTGCAAAGCTCGTGGTTTACATATTTACGGGCAGTTGGAATAAAGGTTGCGGTTGTTGTTGACTGAATAACGCCAAACGCGCCCTTTGCTTCTATTTTTTCAATCGGCTCGGATTGCTTCTCCTGAACAACGGTTCCGTCAATAGAAAGACTTGCGGAGTTTATAAGGTTATCAACTGTTGCAAGACATAGTGTTGTAAAGGATACGGTAAATTCGGGATGGTCAGCCGGATTATTCATTGTGATTATAAGGGTGTTGCCTTCAGTTCTCACATCATAATCGGGGATAATTGTTCCGTTTTTATCAATTACTTTTGCAGAACCGTCAAGATATTTAAGAACCGGATTCAGATCATCCTTAATATCAACCGTTGTTATCTGAGCTAATTGCGATTTGGTGTAAAGATTGCTGAGGTTTACAGGCAATACCCACTCCAAAAGCGTATTGCCGGCACTATCATTGTGAAGCGAACCTTCTTTGCCGAGAGTTTCACTTGCGGTGAAATCAGTTTCTGTGGTTTTCTCGCCGGATGAATAGCCGTCGCCGCTGTTTGCGATGAAGGAATTGCGGAATTTAAAACCTGCTTTGTTAATCCCGAACGCCTCGCTGTAGCCGGGCCAATCAAAGGTTGTTGAATAATCAACCCTTACAGTTGAATTTGCAGGCAGGGAATCAAACACAAGTTTGAAATCAACTATTTCGGATTCATTCAGCTTGAATTCGCCGCCGTCAAGGGTTGTTAAGGTTACGCCTTCGGGAAGATAGAAGGATGTGTAATGATAAGTTTCTTCTCCGATTTGTACTGTAATATCAAAGTCGGTTATAGATAGCCACTTTGCATCTATTGCTTCGCCGGATGAGGTTACAGTAACTCTGTCGCTAAGAGTAAACTCCTTGCGCTCGGCTTCGCCTGTTTTAGCTGTTGCAGTCCAATAGGCGGTGTGTTTATCAATACCGTTTGAGGTTTTTTCTGCTTCAACCGGAATATCCGGATAATGCACATCGTTTTGGTAATCACCAAATGTCATATCTCCGAAATGCATATTTGCTAAATTATGAATTCTATAGCCATCGCCTTTTCCGCCTCCGTTTTGGATAAATAAATCTTTATCCAGCTCGGTGGTATAAACGACTACTACCCTCTTATCGGTGCCGGAAATATAGAAATTATCAGTTTGAAGGGTAACCTTCAGATTTAATCCATCTATTTCAACGGACAGGGAATCTTCGTTCCAGTAGCCTGAATATTCACCGTTTTGATAAATACAATCGGAAAATAGGCTGCCTTTACTTGTATATTCCAAAAAAACAGAAACATCGGTTATTGATGTTGCTGCTTCAGCAGCAGCTTTTACTTCTTCTCTCGATTCGAACGTAACTGTATCGGAAATTACAAGCTCATTCCCATGCAGTCCACCGAGACTTGCAATTAATTTCCAAGTTGAAATACCATTTGCACGATCACTCCGGTGAACGAACTTTTCTATGCCGGCATCCTCTACTTCAACATTACCTTCGGTTTCGCTTTGAGTAAAACCGCAATCCGAATCATTTGCGCCGTTGGAAACTGAGCCGGAAACATCAAAAATTCCGAATGCCTCAACAGCTTCATTTTCTATGGCTGTCCAGTCAATATCCGTATCATAGGTAATACTTATAAGAGATTCACGGGGAACTGAAGTAAACTCAAATCTGAAACCTGAAAAACTAAAGAGAGCAAGCACATCGAAGGGAAGATCTTCTTTGGTGGGTGATGAATAGCAAACTCCTCCGCCCGGCACGGAAAAATACATTTTCCACATCTGAAAATAAGGATCCGAGATGAAACTATCTTTAATCTTTGATGTAAATTCTAAACCTTTAAGATCCCAATCCATTGGAAGAGATAACAGGTTGCTCGGATCAGCGCCATCAGGTGGTAAATAAGTGACACGGAAATTACTGTAACGTATATTCCTTTGAATAATGTCATACATCTTCCGCAGAGCAATTGCCCTATCCGCGCCGCTGATATCGCGTATGCTGTAAAGATGGCCGGAAACCATAATCTTCATATCAGTGAGATTGAAGATCATATTGTCGGTCAAAGTGAAATCGGAATACTCGCTCATACCCTCTGAACCGGTCCATTTATTTATCATCCACTCAAAATGATCGCTGCCCGGAGATAAATGACTTAAAGTACTCTCGGCTATCAACTCTTTGTTGAATACAGGCGGGTTGAGATAGGTTCCGGACACCTGACCATCGCAATAAACGGTAAGCAGTTTATCCTTTACTTCACCTTTAGGGTTATTTGTTTGAACGGAAGTCTCTTCAGGAGGAAGAACATCTTCAATTGTTTTATAGGGTCTCGAGGCGGTGGCTGCATTAGTTATTTCAAGACCGTTTTTAGTGTAGAACACCGATTTGCGGAAATCACCGCCTAAGATCGAATCCATCATAAGGGTCATATCATAGCTAATGACGAATTCCGTTCCTGCTGTAACGCCGCCGTCTTTAACAAATTTGATTTGGAAAAGAGAAGCAGGATGAACCGAACTGTAGCCCGCACTGCCGTAAAGATAGATGCTTGAATCTTTCCAGCCGTCTGTCCAGGAGCCGCCTGCATAAATCACAGTTTCTGAGGTTTCATTAGGGGCCTGTGCTTTGATAAGGATGTTTTCAAGCTTAATATTTTTAAGCAGGGCCTGCGCAGCGGAATAAATATCGCGAGGCGTGTCGTTATTTTCTTCGTCTCCGCCTTGGGGTTCGGTTGAGCTTTCACCCTCGGGTTCGGTTGAGCTTTCACCCTCGGGTTCGGTTGAGCTTTCGCCCTCGGGTTCGCTTGAACTTTCGGGTTCGCTTGAACTTTCGGGTTCGCTTGAACTTTCGGGTTCGCTTGGAATTTCGGGTTCGGTTGAGCTTTCGGTTTCGCTTGGGTTTGCGGGATCAGTTGGTTCTTCGGGATTCGTTCCGGGGTTAGCGCCTCCGGGACCACCCTGGCTGCCGCCCTCAAACACCCAAGAGTTCGCAGAATCGTCGTCGCCGGAATCCGTTTTATTTTTAATGCTGTAGATATAATCATCAACAAGAACATAATCGGTATCGCTGGAACCATTGGTTACTTTCAGAGTATAATTGCCCTTTCTGGCATTTTCATACTTTCCGGAATTGATAGCGTTAATGCTCTTTGCAATGCTCAGCGATGCAACAACGCGCGCGTCTACGCTGGAAGAAGTGGGCCAGTGCCCCATATTTCTCCAGGAATCAAGCGAAGCGTTATTCTGGAATTTTACATTGAAAATCGCCGCGAGCTTCTCTTCTTCGGGAGCATCCATAGCTTCCTGCGCTGCAGCGCAGAAGGTTTCGTTATCCAGCTCGGTTGTATAGCTTATATCACCAAATGAACTGCAGTGGTGTACACCGCGATACTCAACAACCAGAGAATTTTCATAATAAGGATAGTAATACATCCTGTTGGGAGAAGTGGGTCTGTCCAAGCCGTAATGACTGTGCAACTGTTCATGCAAAACAGAATCAATACTGTCATACATATTACCGGAATAATAGACATATACCTCAAGCGGGTCAGTTTCGGAATTATATCCGCCTGTTGAAACAACATGTTTATATATACCCGGCTCATTCGGCTCCCAATAAACTCCGGTTCTGCTGCCCACTGAAACCCAGGTTCCAGGACTTGAGACGTTATACTGGAACTTATACCAGCCGTAGTCGTCTTCTTCTGTTGCGGTTGGGATGGGACCGAAACCGCCTCCGCAGCCGGGACCGCCGACCGAGGTGCCGTTCATTTGAGAAATATGGGTATACTTTGCAGGGTTTACGGAAATATAATTGCCCTCGATATCCGTTGCCGAGGAGTTCTTCATATTGTCAGCAACGATGAGATTACCGTTATACCATCCGACATAGCCATCAACCATAGAAGCTGATCCGTTGGAATAATATGTTTGATGAGGGCCGCTGATATAACTTGTTGAGATATTCCACTTTGTTGTGGTCTTGGTGGGATCAACGCTCTCATCGTGAACCACAAGAGAGCCGGACTTATATATTTTAGGAGTTGGAGCAAAGCCTGTGGCACTGATTTTGATCGGTTGCTGCGATGAACCGGTGGAGCCTCTGTCATAGTAAGAACCTGAAGAGTAGCTGTAGCCAGTGGTTAAATCTCCGAAATCAGCAACAAATTCCGCCTTAACCGAATATTCAATGTGGTTGATAAAATCGTGGGGATAATATGGTTCAGAGTTAACTTTTGTAAAGAATCCAATGGTGATATTATTTTTGCTGTCACGATAGTCACTGATATTGGAATCAGATAACACCGGCATCATTGTAACAAGGTTCCGCTCATATGAATTCTCCACTTGGGAAAAATATGAATATACTTGACCGTAGTAGGTTTCCGCTCCGTTATTATAAGAATAGTCATACGGAATAAGACTTGTTCCTCCGGAATAAGTCATATAGGAATCATTATAATTATAGGAATATGTCATCTGAGAGACATTAACGCCAGTATACCGGATATCTGAACTGTTAAAGTAATTGGTTCGAATCAATCTGTGGCTGCTATCATATCTGCTGCTTGAATAAACACCGAGGCTAGTGGAGGTCCAGGTGCCATTATTATTTTTAAGATAGACATACGAAGGAGACAAACTCTGACTGCCGACATTAACACTTATATTAGAGTCTACCACACTCTGGTAAATATCAGGCTGGATAAAGAAATAGCCGCATCTCTGAGTAGTAGGCCAGTTGGTTGTGTCAATGGTCATTTTCCAGAATATCGTGTCTTCGCTTACCCATTCCGAATCCATATGGGAAACAGCAGGATAACCGTAGCCATAGCCCATTGAACTGGTGGTGAGGAATCTGGAATCAAAATTTCCCAAACCGAAATAAACGGAATCAGTTATGGAACCGCCGGAGCCTCTGTAGTCGCTGCCGTAATAGGAGCCGAGTCTCTGCATAGTTGAAAGCGAGACGGATGTTGAGGGAGCGTTTATAACGTGAATACGCCATTTAGCGGGTCTCGCGGATTTCATTCCGTTAACAGTTCCGTTTTCTATATTTTCATACCAACCGTTATTATTTTCAACCGCATCTTTTCTTGAATAGGGGTCAACTATTATCCACGCATATTTGCCGTTATTTGTTACAGGGTAAGTGCTGCGGTATGCAACAACACCTAAATTGTCATCGGTTACATTCGCAAATATCTTGGAAAGCTGATACATCAGCTTCTGGTCAACAAGATTTGGTCCGGTAATTGCGTTGGGTATAGCGTTTTTGAAATATGTTGCAGTTACATATGTACCGTTTTCCCATGAGCTTACTCCAAACCTACCGGAAAGATAAAAATTCTCAAATGTGGCCTGGGTTGGATCATCGTCTTCAAGGGAATAAGTTGCATTCCAAATAGACCTGTTAGATGTATAATAGTTTGCATTCAGATAATTTGATTCATAGTAAGTTTGCTCATTGGAATCATAATATATCTGAGGATCAAACTCAAACCAATAGTAATTTCCCACATAATTAATGGAATTTGTATTAAGTTCAGTTCTCACCGCATCCACACGGCCGTTTAAATACGGAGACTGAGTATAAGAGCGGAGAGAAGGGGTTGATATTTGATAGTTTACTTTAATATCGTTTGACTTAGCCAATACCTTTGGTCCGAAAAGACTGCAGGTTGCGGTATAGGTGCGATTAACTCCGTTGGTTGAACCGTACTGCCAGTCATCAATTATTTCCGCGGGCATGCTAATGGAAATGCTCTTAATATTCTCGGCGTAACCTATGGGAGTGTACTCAGTGCCGTTTCTGTGATTCTGACCGATAACAATATGAGCATTAGGGGTAAGGAAATAAAAGTCGCTGTAGCTGAAAACCGCTTCCTCAACCCAAAGCTGCAGGCTTACTTTTACATTATGCTCGGAATCATAGAAATAAGCTTCTGTACAATCCGGGTGAGAAACGTCGCAGGCTGTGTTATTATACTTATCCAAAGTAACAACATCACCGTTTGTATAGGTTATGGTAATGCTGCTTCTGTTATATGGTTCCCAAACATAGTTGTCGTTTTCAACGCTACGGGAACCGGCAGCAAAGCCCCAGCCGCTGCCGCCGGAGAAGGTCATAGTCTGATAGGGGAAAATGCGCGTCTGACCGCTTTCAACGTCAGTATTGTCAGTTATGGTTGCGGTCCACATATAGTCGGCATTTTCAGTTTGGGTGACACTGAACTGCAAGTCATAATCCTGCTTTTCCTCAGGGATAACAGGGGTTTCGGGGGTGATGGTAAAATGGAGATTTCCGCCGGGGCCGAAATCGGGATTCTGGGCAGATCCACGCTCAAGGGTTTCATCAACTCGGGCAGCATATTGGAAACTGCCTGAAATATGACGCTCATCCTTAACGTGATGGAAAATCATCTCAAGTCTATAATTTCCCTCTTCGCCGTAAATTCCGCCGAATGTTATAAGATTACCCGTGAAGCTGTAAAATTCCATTGGAGAATCGGGGTTAACAACTCTGCGTCCGTTATCATCAACCTCAGTGGGTATAAGCTCATCGGGGATTTCAACATAATAGCGATATCCTTCCTGAATACCCTGGTCTCCTTCATTAGGAAGAATCTCCGGCATACGGAAATAAACGAACACACCCTCACCGGGATCAACCGTGCGGTTAGTGTCCAGATAGGATATAAATTCACCTTTTTTTATTCGATCCTGAATATCGGGGTCATTGGTGTCAATAACCGCGCTGCGATCGTAATTAAAAATGGTTACATACATCGTTTCTTCCGCAAGAACAGTTGAAAGCGGGAGAAAAGGAATGCTGTTTTCAACCGTGACAAGCCAGGTTACAACAACTTCCTTCCACTCGGCATGAGGATTCTCAACAGCGTCGGTTTTCTTTTCGGACTGAGGCCCAATAAGAGCCCCTCTCTGAATCTCCGAAGCCTCAAGCGCCACCAACTCAGAATAAGTATAGGTGACCGTTGCGGTTCCGACACGGAGAGCGGTACCGATACCCAAAGAATCGACATTAACAACAGAGGTATCCGTTGAATGCCAAATGCCGTTCTCCGCAAGGATCTCATCGGAAAGATCCTTGCTGAAGTCGTATGTGTTGCTGTCGGCGAGGTCGATAGTAACCTCAATTTCCTTTTGTTCAGGTTCCGCCTCAATAGAGGGCTCGGCATTGTCAGGCGTGTTGACCGATTCTCCTAAAACGGGCAATACGCTCGCCGGAATCATACTTGCAACCATAAGGATGCAGAGAAGTATGCTCAGGAACCGTTTTACAAAACTTCCTTTCATATATTTGCTCCTTTCAGGACAGCACGGCAAATCACCGCAATCTATCCTTATAATTTTTAGAGTAAGGATTTTATAATATGTTTTAATAAAAGAAAATATAAAAATGTAAAATTTTTGTTAATTTTTCCCGGAACATTAAACGCATTTTTTAAAAATTTCTAAACTAAATGTGAATATAAATCGAGTGTATTATACTGCTCTTTTATAAATTGTCAATATTATAAACACCTGTTTTCAGCAAAAAGCCCATAATAAGGCGGCGAAACAAATCATTGCGCGGATATGTCTTATGAAAATCTTGACTTATGCCTTATTTCGGGATATGGTTAAGAAGCGGTGGTTGCAATGGCAAAGGTTTCAAAAACAGTTTATTGAGAATTATTACCGCCGAAGATGCAACGCTTCCTTCGGCGCTGACGCAGGAATAATCCAATAAATAATTTCTGTTGCGCAGCAAAGCTTGCTTTTCGGGCTTTTATATGATAAAATGATTATAATAAAAATTAAAGGAGCACTCTAATGAAACTCAGAGCACCGAGCGTACCGCTTATTACCGTAGACCCCTATTTCAGCATCTGGAGCAATTCAGATAAACTTACAGGCAGCGAAACAACACACTGGACAGAATATGAACAGCCGCTTACGGGCGTTGTTTTCGTTGACAGTGAACAGTTTTTGTTTATGGGAAAAAAAGACGGCGTTGCTGCTTTGGAGCAGACGGAGCTTGAAATAACAGCCTGCACTACCTGCTATTCTTTTAAAAATGAAAAGATTACTCTAAAAGCGGAGTTTACCTCTCCCCTTTTAACGGACGACCTTGAAATATTGTCGCGGCCGACTTCATATTTAAAAATAACAACCGCCTCATTGGACGGAAAAGAGCACGAAATAAAGCTGCAAATAACAATGGATGACAGCGTTTGCCTTAATAAAAAATTCCAGTATCCAACCGTTTTTGAAACTCTCAGCGTTCCCGGAATTACCGGCGCAAGAGTGAGCGCGAAAAATCAGCACATATTAAACCGCAGCGGTGATAATCTGCGTATTGACTGGGGCTACGCTTACCTTACAACAAACGCTGAAAACGCCTTTTCAGAGAGCGTTGACTACAGCCATGAATACGGCATCCCCGCCCACGATATCAGACTTACTGTAAACGCGGGCGAAGCGCTTTTTGTTTTTGCTTATGATGACATTCGCTCAATTCAGTATTTCGGAGAAAATCTTACATCCTATTGGAACAGAAACAAAAAGAGCATTATAACAGCAATTAAGGATGCGTTTGCAGATTATAACGGGCTTAAAGCCCGCTGCGATGCCCTTGCGGAGGACTTAAAAGCAAAATGCCAAAATGAGCAATACTATGAAATATTGACCCTTGCCTATCGCCAGGCAATTGCGGCGCACAAAATTGCCGTTGACACAAACGGCGAGCTGCTGTTTATTTCAAAAGAATGCTTCTCAAACGGCTGCGCTGCAACTGTGGACGTTACTTATCCGTCAATTCCTCTGTTTTTGCTTTATAACCCCGAGCTTATAAACGCAATGCTCAGACCCGTTTTCAAATATGCAGATTCAGACGAATGGTATTATGAATTCGCCCCCCACGATGTTGGGCAGTATCCGCTCGTTAACGGACAGGTGAGCAGCGATAAAACCTGTCCGCAGAATCAGATGCCTGTTGAAGAATGCGGCAATATGCTCATAACCGTAACCGCAGCAGCTCTTGCTTCAAAGGAAACTGCGTTTGCAAAGGAACACTGGGATGATTTGCAAAAATGGGCAAACTTTTTATTAAAATACGGTTTGGATCCGAAAAATCAGCTCTGCACCGACGATTTTACAGGACATCTGGCACACAACTGCAATTTAAGCATAAAGGCAATTATGGGAATTGCGGCATTCGGAATCCTTAACAATATCTGCGGCAACGGGAGCGAGGGCGAAAAATATATAAGCTCTGCGAGAGAGATGGCAAAAGCCTGGGTTATAAACGCAAAAGACGATGAAAACGTTTACCGTCTTGCGTTTGATCGCCCGGGAACCTGGTCTATGAAATATAACGCCGTTTGGGATAAGGTTTTCGGCATAGGAATTTTCCCTGAAAACACCTTTGACGAGGAAATAAGATCAAACATTGAAAAGCATATGAACACCTACGGTCTGCCGCTTGACAACCGCTCAACCTACACGAAATCGGACTGGCTTCTCTGGACGGCGGCTTTAGCAAACGATGAAAAACAGTTTGACACCCTTGTTGATTCCCTTTGGAGGGCATATAACGAGAGCGAGTCACGCGTTCCGCTTACAGACTGGTATTTTGCAGATACTGCAAAACAGCGCGATTTCCAAAACCGTACCGTTCAGGGCGGATTGTTTATAAAGCTTCTGATAGAGAGCGGAAAATGCAAGGCAGAATAATCAAAACCACCGGTTCATTCAACCGGTGGTTTTGATTTTAATAGCGCTTTTTTTCGCCGAATTCCCGCGCTGCAAAACTTGGGGATCAATTTAACAAGTAAGCATCATTTTTGTCTGAACAATTCATCCAATGTTTTGCCTTCTTTATTTTTCCATTCAGTCCAACCGTTCGTTGAACCTCCCAAAACAAAGCCGGATGCCGAGCTGGGAGAGGAAAAAGACATTGAAATGGTCAAATAATATTTACCGTCCTTCTCGATCATATCACCGTTTTTAATTGCTGACTCGCGCTGTTGATCTACAACGGAATTGCGGCCTTTACGAGTCATATCAATTTCGGAGCCTTCCAAAACCTCAAAATGTTCACCGTCATAAACGCCAAAAGCAACAACGCCGTTGCGGGTCGTATGTAAAGTATCAGCTTCATTTACGGATAATTTGGTGTTTTCCATCTTATAACCTTGCGTGGCCATAATAAATCTGATTTCATCATATACTTCTTCAATCAGAGGAAGATCGTATTCATCAATTTCATATTTTGGATTTACCGTGTTTTCGACTTTATATCGGTTGGCTTCGTGCGCCTTTGCAATTGCAAAAGCCTCAAGACCGCTGATCATATCAAGAGAAAAAGTCTTGCTGTCGGCCAAAAACATAATGGCTTTAGTCCAAAAATCTTTGGAGCGGTTATGGTCATCAAGCCGCGCAACACCATTTCTTGTTTGCCCGATATAAATCTGTACAATTTTATTATCATCATTTTCGCTGATAAGATAATAAATGCCAGGGCGAGCAATGCCTGAAATTTTTCTTGCTTCCGAAAGAAGGGGGCGAGGTATAACATAAGTTGTCATAGTTGAAAGATGGCGCCGAATAGAACGAATTCCATCCGGCTGACCGTTATGATAAATAATCTCAAGTTTTTTACTGATAGCCATATCTTTTTCTCCCTTACAATTCTTCCGTTTTATTGGCAGTATAACCTTCATAACAGTAACTGTGATCGATGCCTTTCAAATAAACGTTGCGGTGATTGTTTTTATCGGTCAAGGCCGCTTTTAGAATATGCTTGATCTCAATAAATTTTATAGAACTTCGTTCCTTTGCCGGCAGGTAATCTCACTTGCCGACTTTGCTCCAATCGGCAACCATTCCGTTTTCTTTTTTCAAGATGCAGTCGAGCCGGATGCGGGCGCTTCTGCCGCTGCATTCACGGAAGGTGCGGGAAAAATTCTTCTCAACATACTTTTCAACGATTTCATCAAATGTGGATCGGAACATCTTATCAATGTTTGCAAGAGCCGCTTTAATGTACATCAGCGGTGCAAAACGGAAATTACCTTTTGAAATGATGACTGTCCGTTTTTCACCGGCAAGGGAATAGATATCATCAAAGAGATATTTATGAATTGACTTGAGCGATGCGAATTTACCGGCTTCAAGGCTGTCAGGGGCTTCGTTCTCAAAAAGCTCTGCCGCTTTCTTTTTGCTTATCCGCTTTTCGGCTTCTGCAAGCTCCGAAGCGCTTGCGATTCCAAACTTATAATCAAGCATATTTTTACCTCACAAACAAAACGCAGCTATTTAATTGTAACACATATTTTTTGATATTGCAAAGCAAAAATGCTACAGAATCGATACAAAAGACCGCATTTAACCGCGTTAGAAAATTTCATAAAAATTACATCCCGAGAAATGCGGACAGGTCAGATTATATTTCATTTATTCAATCTTACAAAATCTTAAGGTTTTGCAGATTGAAAAAGAAAGAATAATTATGTATAATAAAACAGCAACAAAAACTATTACACGGGCGGTGAAAGTATGAGCGCAAAAATTTTTCTCGTTGAGGACGATGTTTACCTTCGCGAAGGGCTGCAGGAGCTTCTGATAAAAGAGGGATATGAGCCTTTCTGCGCGCAGAGCTGCTCGGAGGGAAAAAAGCTTTTTGAGAGCGACTCTTACGACCTTGCGATTCTTGACGTTATGCTGGGGGACGGCAGCGGGTTTGAACTTTGCGAATTTATGCGAAAAAAAGGAGCAGACCTGCCCATACTGTTTTTAACTGCGTGCGATGAAGAGTTTCAGATAGTCAGAGGGCTTGACGCGGGTGCGGACGACTATGTTACAAAGCCGTTTCGTTTGCTTGAACTCCTTTCACGCATAAGGGCTCTGCTGCGCCGCAAAACCGCCTCAAACGCCTATCAATCGGGCGAGATAAGCGTTGATCTTGATAATATGACGGTTAAAAAGGGCGGGAAAAACCTTTATTTAACGCCTACAGAATTTCAAATCCTATCTTCCCTAATACGGAACAGCGGAATTATAGTTACGAGGAATTCGCTTCTTGAAAAAATCTGGGACAGCGACGGCAACTTCATTGACGACAACACTCTTTCGGTCCATATAAGCCGACTGCGGGATAAAATCGGCGCGCAGCATATTGCGACCGTGCGAGGCACCGGTTACAGATGGGTGGAATAGCTCTATGAAATACTTTATAATTATTATGCTCTCGGTGTTTTGCGTTTTACTGCTTGTTTTGCGCTGCATAGACAAAAAAAAGATTCGTTTTCTCACCGAAAGCATCGACAAGTTTATAAGAGACGAAACCCTTACCGAGCTAAGCACATCGGACGGAGATATGGCGCATCTTCAAACAAATATCTGTGAGCTTGAAAACAGGCTTTTGCAGGAAAGAGAATACACCATTCTTGAAGCGAAAAACAACACTCAGTTTATTTCCGACATTTCTCATCAGCTCAAAACTCCGCTTGCGGGACTGAGGCTTTACTGTGAGATGGAACACAGCATTTCCCCAGGCAGCCACACGGAGAAAGAGCTTGAGCTGATAGGCAAAATGGAAAAGCTCATATATAATGTTTTGAAGCTTGAAAAAATACGCAGCGATACATATATAATGAGCTTTGACGAAACCGAGGTTACTGAAATTGCCGAGGAGCTTAAGCTTGAATTTTCTCCGCTTTTCCCTGAAAAGCAGATAAACGTCAGCGGTTCGGGGAAACTTCGCTGCGACAGGGTTTGGCTTCAAGAGGCAATCGGAAACGTTATAAAAAACGCCTGCGAGCATACTGAAAAACACGGCAGGGTTGATATTTGCGTTGAACAGGCGGAAAGGACAGTCTGCGTTATAATTGAGGATGATGGCGGCGGTGTGCCCGAAAATGAGCTTCCCCTGCTCTTCAGAAGATTTCACAGAACCGAGAATGCAGCTCCGGGCAGTACCGGAATAGGCCTTGCCATTACAAAAGCCATAACCGAAAAACATCACGGCACGATAATTGCCGAAAACGGCGAAAAGGGACTTCGCATTTCAATGTGTTTTCCGATAATAGACGAAAATTTAAAAATATGATATTGAAGGGGCTGCTGCATTAAGCGCAGTCCTTTTCTTACGAAATCTTAAGCTAAAAGTAAGCGAAATGAAAGGTTGACAGGGTATTATAAAGGTACCAACTTAAAGGAGTGTTTACAATGAACATTATCGAATGTAAAAATCTTACAAAAGAATACCTGAGCGGAAAAAACGTTGTTAAGGCTGTTGACGATGTAACGATCAGCTTTGAGCAGGGCGAATTTTGCGCCATTACAGGGCCGTCAGGTTCGGGTAAGTCAACCTTTCTTCACGTTTTATCCTCGCTTGAAAACCCAACAAGCGGCAGCGTTTATTACGGAGAAAATTCACTCTCCTCTTATAATGACAACCAGCTTTCCATTCTTCGCCGCCGTCGTTTCGGTTTTGTTTTTCAGGCATATAACCTTGTTCAGGAGCTGACAGGCTATGAAAACATTTTGCTGCCAGTTATGCTTGACGGCAAAAAGCCCGATGAAGAATACCTTAAAAAGGTAATTGATATGCTCGGCATAGGCGACAGATTAGAGCATCTCCCCTCCGCCCTTTCCGGCGGTCAGCAGCAGAGAATAGCAATTGCGAGAGCGCTTGCAAACAGACCCTCTATACTTTTTGCCGATGAACCGACCGGAAACCTTGACTCAAAAAGCGGCAGAGAGGTACTTTCGCTTCTCAAATATGTCAGTAAACAATTGGGCGTTACGCTTATTCTTGTAACACACGATCTTCACGTTGCAGAGCAGGCTGAAAGGATTCTCACAATTGAAGACGGCAGAATTGTTAAAGACACAAAAAGCGGCATTATGTAAGGCGGAGAGGTAAAGAATTATGAAAAAGAAACTAACCGTTAACTCTCTCGCCGTTGGCAACCTAAAGCTAAGGCGAAAACAATACACAATATTAATTATAGGCATTATTCTTGCAATGGTTTTTTCATCGGGTACGCTGTTTTTTATCTCATGTATGCAAAGTTCACGGGAAGAGACCATGTACAGAAGACAGGGTAAGCAGGACTATATTATCCTTAACGCGCAGGATATAGACTTCTCCCCTGCCGTAACCCACGGCGACATAGACGGTGAGATAGGCTATGCCCATGTTCTTTCTTATGCGATTTCCAAAACAAATACAAATTTTGACGGAATAACGATCGGCTGGCTTGATGAAAGAGGAAAAGAACTCTATTATCAGCAGCTTGAAGAAGGGCGTTTTCCCGAAAAGGCAGGCGAAATTGCAATTGAAAAGACTATGCTCAGCCGAATGAAAATTGACGCCGAGATCGGAGATGAAATAACTCTTTTGACTTATGCGAGCAACGGCAGCGTATTTTTACCGGAAGAAACGCAGCAGACATACACCCTTGTTGGTGTTCTTGCCGACAGAAGAATTTATCTTGACATGCTTCATCCGGAATCTTATGAGATTTCACAGTTTGTCCCCTGCGCTTTTGTTGCTCCGGGTGAACAGGTTGCGCCGGGCGGCAAAGAAAACCTGATCGCGCTGTTTAATGAGAACTGGCAGGAATACAGCTTATTGTATGACATTCTCTCCGAAGTGCCGCGCCTTTCAACGGACTATATCTATTCCATTTCCATTGGCGACACATATTCAAATATTTCAAACAGCACAACGGCATTTGCGTTTTTATCGGTTCTTCTCACCTTTGCATCCGCAGTTACCATTGTTAATTCCTTTGGCAACAATCTGAAAGAGAGAAAAAATCAGATAGGTATGCTCAGGGCGGTTGGCGCAACAAAAAGGCAGATAATAAACATTTTCGGCAGAGAGGCTTTTATTATCAGCATAATTTCCGCTCCCATAAGCACTGCTTTGGCATATTTCGGAGTCAGGCTGTTTTCGGTTTTAATGGGCGATTATTTTGTGTTTATTCCGAATGTTACCGTGCTGATTTTGGGAGCTGTTATCGGCATTATCTGCGTTATGCTTGCAGCCCTTATTCCGCTTTTCGGCATTGCAAAACTAAGCCCCATGCAGGCCATACGCGATATTGAGCTTATGAGAAAAATGAAAAATAAAAAAATAAAAAGCCAAAAGAATTTTTCCGTTTCGCGCCTGCTTGCAAAAAGAAATCTCACCTTTTCACCGGGCAGAAGAATTGTTGTAAGCGTGCTTTTATGCATAACAACTCTTGTCGGCTGCTTTTCGGTATCCTATCTTTACATTATGGATGAAGAAAATTATTTCACAAGATATGACTACACGATACACAATTACGGTGAATACGGGCGAAACTCTTTTATCAACTCACCGAGCTTTGATAAAGCTTTAACGGAAAATTCAAGACAGGAATGCCTGAGCTTACCGACAGTTCAGTCGGTGTTAGGCGTAAAATCGGGATATATTAACATTATTATTGAAGGCGAATATCCCGAATATCTTAAAATAAACGAATATGACGGCATAGGGAGCACAGCAAGATATATGCCAAAATATGAAATGTTTTCGGGACTGCCGGATTTAAGAGAAGATAATTTAGATGAATATATGAGCGCCGAAATAAATCCGGATTATGTATACGTAAAACAAGTTGCAGGCTATACGGAAGAAATTTTCAATTCTTCTTTTACAGCGCGAAGCGGTGAGCTTTTGCGTCTGTATGAAGACGATCTGCTCTACGGCGAAATAAACATTGAAAAGCTGAATTCCGGTGAAGAAATTATCATCAACGCTCCCGATAAAATAGGCTTTTCATACGAGCTTACTTCAAACGGCGAAAGCAGCATATCAAGTTTGGTAAATCTAAGCTCCGATGACCCTGCCGCTTTATATGATAAAAGAACCATTAACCATGTTATTAAAAGCGCGGAAAGTCCTTTTAAGGTCGGCGATACGCTTACGCTCAGCTTTCTTTATGACGACGGGACCGGCAAAGTAACAAGGACCGACAGAGCGGTAAAGATCGGCGCTATTACGGGCAAAAACTATTACGGCGGGCGTTTTAGCATTGTCACAACGCTTGAAGGTCTTCAGAAATTCGGCGGCAATTTGCCATACGATGAACTTGGCGTTATGATAAAAGACGGGGTGACCGCCGAAAGCGATGAAGAAATGCAAACAGAGCTTGAAGCTATGTTCCCAGATAAAGATGTAACGTCAAAATTCGCCTTTAACGAAGGCGAAAAGCAGGAAATAAGGCTGACGATGCTTGCGGTTATATCGCTTATTATTATATTCTCCTGTATCTGCATTTCGCTTATAAATAATTCAATTTCTTCGCAAATACGTTACAGCAAAAAAACAATAGGCACTTTAAGAGCAGTTGGAGCCTCTGAAAAAGATCTTTCTTTTGGCTACTTTTTGCAGGTGCTGAGCATGGTTGCCTGGGGCTTTGGAGCGGGGATAGTGTCATATATTATTTCCCGTTATCTTCTCGGATTCTTTACGATCGAAAACACTCTTCTGCCATTTACCCTTTGGCCTGTGCTCCTGCTTATGGCAGCGCTGCTTCCCGTATGTTTTATCAACATCAAAACAAAGGTAAGACAGGTTATGAAGCACAGCATTGTTGAAAATATCAGAGAGCTGTAAGGAGGACGCTATGAAAAAACTGATTGCAATTTTGCTTTGCGCTTTTTTTGCGCTGATTCCGTTTTTTGCTTTTGCGGAAGAAACAGCAGACTATTCAACGCCGAGGTTTATGGTTACGGGATATGAACTGAGCGAAAACAGCTTATCCCCTGAAAAAACGGCTGAGCTTAAGATAACATTTAAGAATTACAGCACAAGTAAAGCTATATTCAATATCAAGCTCAGCTTATCCGACCCCAGCGGAGAAATATTAACAACCGGTATGCCAACCGAATATGTTAAATCAGTATATGCAGGAAAAGAGTATATTTGGAATATCGGGCTGACTGCAACGCCCGGCGCATCAATAGGAGGACACGATCTGACCGTTACGGCAGAATATGAGGACAAAAATTATACCTCCTTTTCTTCAAGCGATACATTAAGAATTGATGTAATTCAAGAGGTTAAACTAAAATACAGCGGAGCTTCTCTTCCGCAAAAGGTAACTCAGGGCGACGTACACACCGTTTCGCTCGAGCTGATGAACACAGGCAAAAGCACTATTTACAACTGCACTCTTGATTTTGACATTGAACATTTTCAGTCCGGAGGAAGTGTGTTTGTTGGCAATATTGAAGCATCCCAAAGCGCAACAGGCTCGGCTAATCTTCGCGTTGACAGCGACGCCCTCGGCAAAACAGCGGGCAAGATAACCATAACCTATGAAGATGATTACGGCAAAGAATACAAACAAACCGTTGACGTTTCAACGGTAATTGAAGAAAAGGTCGAGGCTGCACTAAGCTTGGAGGATATGGAAAAAGAAAAGAAAAATCCTCTTTGGTGGCTGTTTATTCTGGTTGGCGTTATTGCCGGAGGCAGTGCAGGAGCCGGAGTAATGTGGTATGTCAATGATAAAAAACAGAGAAAAGATGACGATTTGAGATTATAACCGAAAAGACTCCCGCAAACGGAAAACACACCGTTACGGGAGTTTTTGTTTTTTATTTACACTATTGAAAATACAGACAAAAGTATGGTATAAATAAGGAAACGTTATTATTAAATCAAACGGAGTGTTAAGAATGACCGAGGTTGTTGCGGCGTTAATATGGGAAAAAGATAAATTTATGATATGCCAGCGCCCTGCGCACAAGGCAAGAGGGCTCTTATGGGAGTTTGTTGGCGGAAAGGTTGAGCCCGGAGAAACAAAAGAACAGGCTCTTATAAGAGAATGCAGAGAAGAGCTTGCGGTAATGCTGTCCGTGGGTGAGGTATTTATGGATGTGGTTCACGAATATCCGGATATTACGGTGCATTTAACGCTGTTTAATGCTGTAATTGCCGAAGGCATTCCGCAAAAGCTGGAGCATAACGATATTAAATGGATCGCGCCTGCTGAAATCCCGCAGTATGATTTTTGTCCGGCGGATGATGAGATTCTGAAAAAGATAACCCGGGTATACGGCTAAAACGGAAGAATAAACCTAAGGAGGTGAACACAGGTGTCGTCATACAGCGAGCTTATCAAAAATTTTGAAAAGATTCGCGGTTATATGCGGGAGTTTTATGTTTACGGCTTCAAAAGCCGAGAGGAATATAACAAAAAGAGCGCGCGTTCTTATGATGATGAACGCCGCAGAATGGAGAGCTGGCTCGGAGATAATATGAGCTTTGTCAGAACGCCCGAAGGCAAAAATGTGTTTATCTCCATAGACAGCCGTGTTCGTCAGCACAATCCCTTTTTTAAAGCCCTCAAAACAAAGAGCTTTACCGATGGCGATATAACGCTGCATTTTATTCTTTTTGATATTTTATATTCGCCCGAAATCGTTCTTTCTCTGCCGGAAATACTAGAAAAAATTGACGGCTACCTTTCGGGATTTGAAGATCCTATGGTGTTTGATGAATCCACAGTCAGAAAAAAATTGAATGAATATATGTATCAGGGCATAGTTACCGGCGAAAAGACGGGCAGGAAAATGATGTATCGCAGAGCATATGACACTCCCCTGCCCGACATTACCGATATACTGAATTTTTATTCGGAGGTTGCTCCCTGCGGCGTTATAGGTTCATTTCTCCTTGATAAGAACGGGAATAAAAGTGATTTTTTCAGCTTTAAGCATCACTATATAACCTCGGCTTTGGACAGCGATGTTCTCTCAATGCTGTTTAAGGCTATGAGGGAGAAAAGAGTTATCACCGTTTCAAATATCAGCCGCCGCACAGCTGCGCCGAGAAAAAACAGGATAATTCCTCTTCGCATATTCATCAGCGTTCAAAACGGCAGGCAGCACCTGCTTGCGTATCAGCCCGATTTTAACACTATAAAGTCTTTTAGAATAGATTATCTGTCCGATGTTAAACTCGAAGAAACCACACCGCGTTTTGATGAGCTTAGAAACGATCTTGACAGAATGCAGGCGCATATGTGGGGCGTTACTGCTAAAAAAAACCGCAATAGCGAGGAAAGGCTTGAACACGTTGAATTTACCGTTAAAATCGCTGAAAATGAAGAGCATATAATTCGGCGCCTTGATAGGGAGAAGAGGGTTGGGCAAATACAAAAGCTCGATGATAACACCTACAGTTTTTCGGCGGATGTTTATGATTCAAGCGAGATGATACCCTGGATACGCACCTTTATTTGCAGAATAACCGAGCTTCACTTTTCCAATCGCGCAGTTGAAAAACAGTTTAAGCGCGATATAAAAGAGATGTATTGCTTATACGGCATTGAGGAGGCGGGAATGTGATATTTAACGAGCTTTATTCCGCCTACTATAATTCCGTTGCAAAAATAATTGCCGCGGTTATTGACGGCAAAACAGACGATGAAACTCTCAGCAAAATAGTTTCTGATAACGCATTCGGGGAAAGTATGCTTACAGTGCTCCCTTCTATCAAAAGCGAAAAATGGCAGCTTATCAAATCGGATATGACCACAGAGCTAAAGCATATTCCGTCTATGCCTCTCACGCTCATACAAAAGCAGTGGCTGAAGGCCGTTTCACTTGACCCGCGAATTAAGCTTTTTAACGTTCAAATAACCGGTCTTGAAAAGGTTGAGCCTCTGTTTACCCCCGAGGATTATTTTATTTATGATAAGTACGGCGACGGAGATCCCTACGATGACGAAAATTATGGGGAGCATTTTCGCACGGTATTATACGCTCTTAAAAACGGAAAGAACCTTAAAATTGAAATGCTCAACCGCAGAGGAAACACAGTATTTATGAAATGCGTTCCCGAACGGCTCGAATATTCCGAAAAGGACGATAAGTTCCGCCTTGCTGTAAGCGGAAACCGCTTTATAAAAACAGTTAATCTCGCCCGCATTACCAAATGCAGAGTTTTCGATGATCCGGTTTTTCATTCATCTGCTCCGAAAGAAAAGCTCGAAAGCCTCACTCTAAAGGTCAGAGAAGAAAGAAATACGCTTGAAAGATGCATGCTGCATTTTGCCCACTTTGAAAAACGGGCGGAAAAAGCTGACGGACACTATTTGCTTCATATTAAATTTAACAGCGATGATGAACCCGAAATGGTTATAAGAGTTCTCTCCTTCGGACCCACGGTTGAGGTTATGGGACCTGCAAGCTTTAAGAACAAAATAATTGATAAACTGAAAAGCCAAAAAAGCTGCGAACTGAATTAAGTTCGCAGCTTTTTTTCCGTGTTTAATCAAGCTTTGATTGGTAAAATATGCTTGCAAGGTTACTTCAAGCGTGTGTTTGAAACATCTTTCACTGCGGTGCACAAGGCTATGCCAAAGTGTATGCCGAAAGAATCTCTTGCTCTATGGAAAACGGAAATCTGATAAGCCGGTAAAGCCTTTTCAGATTGGGATCACATCCCTGTGGGAAAATCAACCCCACTCCATCTATCGCGGGTTCGAGTCCCGCCGTATGCTGAAAAAGCGTATCGCCAGCGGATTGGTAACTGCCCGAAACGGCAAAATTTAATTCAGCAATTGCTCGGCAGAAGGCAAGGAAATTTTTCTTTTCCGCCCGAAGCAATACCTCCCCTGCCATGCCCGATAACGGATACCGCAAATCAAGGATAAAGACCAAAAGCTTTCTTTCCGTTTTTATTCGCGAGAGCTTAAGTTTTCGGCCGCAGGCGAAGTATGAGCAGTTGCAGCCGCACTATAACCTTTAGGAGGATTACATATTATGGAAAAGATCATCATAAATGAAAATCAAAGAGGTTTTCTGTTCAAAAACGGAAAATATGTTAAAATGCTTTCCGCGGGTAAATACTATACTCACAGCGGCAAGGAAATTGAAATCGTAAACACAAATCAGCCTATCGCTTCATCCATATGCGAATTGGATACGTTATTAAAAGACAAGGCGGTTGCAAATGCCGTGTCAATTATTGAAGTGGAAGATCAGAAACTCGCGCTGCATTTCGTAAACGGAAAATTCGCTTCTGTTCTCAGCCGCGGAAAATACGCCTTTTGGACGCTGACTGACAGGCACGATTATACTGTTGTTGATATTTCCTCGCCCGAAGTGACAGACGATGTGCCCGAATATATTTTTTCCAAAATTCCCACAACATACTACACAAAGGTTGAGGTTTTGGAATACCAGAAGGCAAGGCTCTATTTCAACCAGAAATTCGCTAAAATATTAGACGCCGGAACATATTATTTTTGGAAAAACGGTGTTAAAATCGACGTGGGAACTGTTGATACAAGACTTACGCAGATGAATATTACCGGACAGGAAATCTTAACGCAGGATAAGGTTTCGATCCGCATAAATTTCGTTTGCAGCTACCGTGTAACCGATTATGTTAAGATTTTAACCGAAATAGATGATTTCGCCGAGCAAATGCATATAGCAGCGCAGCTCGCTCTTCGCGAATATGTTGGCAAATATAAGCTTGACGAGATCCTTGAAAACAAGGATCAGATGTCTGAATTTGTATTTAAGAAGCTAAAAGCGAAGGAAAAGGAGCTGTTTGTTGAAATCACGGACGCAGGCGTAAAGGATATTATTCTTCCAGGAGAAATCCGCGAGATTATGAACACAGTTTTGGTTGCAGAAAAGCGCGCGCAGGCAAACGTTATCACCCGCCGCGAGGAGGTTGCCTCAACAAGATCCCTGCTGAACACCGCAAAGCTGATGGATGAAAACAAAACCCTTTATAAGCTCAAAGAGCTTGAATATATCGAACGCATCTGCGAGAATGTGGGTAACATCAACTTAAACGGAAACGGCGATGTTCTGACGCAGCTAACAGGTATTCTCAGAGGAAACACATAAGTTTTTGGAAAGGGTTATTATGATAGAGATAATAGGCAGATATAATACGGCCGTATGCTATACAAACGAGCTTGAACAAACGGCATATGAGCAAATAGAGGCGGTATGCAACGAAGAGGCCTTCAAAAGCTCCAAAATACGCATTATGCCCGACGTTCACGCGGGAAAGGGCTGCACCATAGGAACAACTATGACGATTACGGATAAAGCTGTTCCCAATATGGTGGGAGTTGATATCGGCTGCGGTATGTATACCGTCAATTTGGGAAAAGCTGAAATCGACTTTGAAAAGTTTGACGAGGCGGCACATTCTATTCCATGCGGAAGAGCGGTTTGGGAAGGACGGCAGGAGCGTTTTGATCTGACCGAACTTCGCTGCTACCGCAGTCTCAATGACACAAAAAGACTTGAGAGAAGTCTCGGCACCTTAGGCGGCGGAAATCACTTTATAGAAATTGACGAGGATACGGATGGCAGTAAATATCTGATAATCCACTCCGGCAGCCGAAATCTCGGCAAGCAGGTGGCAGAATATTATCAGGACATTGCCGTTGACTTAAACCTCGGCAAAGAAAAATATTTCAAAAAGCGCGATGAAATTATCCGAACTTACAAGGAAGAGGGTCGCAAATGCGAGATCCAGTCAGCGCTCAAGCAGCTGGAAAAAGAATGGGAAGAAACAAATCCGACTATGCCGCGCGAGCTTTGCTATCTCTACGGTAGCTTTTTAGAGGATTATTTACACGACCTTAGCATCTGCCAGCAGTTTGCAAAGCGAAACCGGGAAAAAATGGCTGAAATACTCCTTGAAAAAAACGGACTTGACGTACAAGAGGCATTTCAAACCGTTCACAACTATATCGATATGGATGAAATGATACTTCGCAAAGGCTCTGTTTCCGCAAAGACAGGCGAAAAGCTCCTCATTCCCATCAATATGCGCGACGGAAGCCTTATTTGTATCGGCAAGGGAAACGAGGACTGGAACAATTCAGCCCCTCATGGCGCCGGGCGTTTGATGTCCCGCTCCGCCGCCTTTGAAAAGCTTACCATGGAGGAATACAGGAAACAGATGGCCGGAATTTATTCCACCTGCGTTAACACCGAAACGCTTGATGAATCGCCAATGGCATACAAAAATATGGATGAGATAATTGAAAATATCGGGCCAACCGCAGAAATTATCGCGCACATAAAACCCATATATAATTTTAAGGCGGCGGAATAACTGCCGCCTGTTTTTTGAGAGAGGCGGAAAAATTGGAAAAGCTGATAAAACTAAAACTAAATGAGATAGAAGAAAAGGAAAACGTTAAAATTCTTATCGCAGTTGAATCCGGCAGCAGGGCATGGGGTTTTGCTTCGCCTGACAGCGACTATGACGTTCGATTTATTTATATTAGGCCGAAGGAATTTTATTTGCGGCTTGATAAGCCCCGTGACGTTATCGAATGGCAGCTTGACAACACATTGGACATTAACGGTTGGGATATTTTCAAGACGCTGAGACTGCTGAATAAATCAAACCCTACCCTGTTTGAATGGAACTCTTCTCCCATCGTATATAAATCAACTGTCGAATGGAGAAGTGTGTCCGCCGTAATCAACAAATATTTTGTTTCAAAATCGGGCTTATATCACTATCTGAGCACTGCAAAAAGCAACTATACGGAATACTTAAAGGGTGAAACTGTAAAACTAAAAAAATATTTTTATGTTATTCGCCCGATGCTTGCGTGCAAATGGATTCTATCTGAGGGCACGCCTCCGCCTATGCTTTTCAGCGAGCTGATGGAAAAATATCTTGATGAGGAAATAAAACCTGATGTAATTAAGCTGTTGGACTTAAAAATGAATAATCCCGAAATCGGTGAAGGCAAGCGCTTTGATAAGGTCAATGAATATATTGATCGCAATATTGACGATATTGAAAAGAAATTGACCGCAATACCAAACACAAAAAATTCAGACTGGGATGAATTAAACGGTATTTTTCTTTCGCTTTTATAAGAAAGCGCCTGCGGCGTGTCCGCTTTCGATTACGCCATCGCCGTTGCCCGCAGGGCAAAT
>JAFLUL010000003.1 GCA_022508845.1 Oscillospiraceae bacterium
CGTTAAAATCTTTTTATTTAATAGGAAACGAGAAGTTTCCTATTAAATAAAAAAAGATCCGCTATCCTTTAGGAATGCGGATCTGATTTTTTTATGGAATTATTCCTCGGTTGCTTCGGCGGTTTCCTCAGCTTCTGCCTTTGCAGCTTCTGCTATGATATCGTCAAACGAGATAACAGCGGGACCGTTATCAACGGGAGCAACTTCCTCGGGAGCAGCCGTTTTCTCGGGAGCGGGGAGAAGAGCCTTGATGGAAAGGCTGATTCTCTTTCTGTCGAAGTCGATATCCGTAACCTTTACCTTAACCTCATCGCCTATGGAGAGAACATCCTGAGGCTTCTCGATGCGCTCATTGGATATCTGAGAAATGTGGATAAGGCCTTCCATCTTGGGGAAGATTTCGGCGAAAGCGCCGAAGGTTGTCATTCTTACGATCTTAACGGTTATCTCACTGTCAACAGGATAGTCGCGTCTGAGAACTTCCCAGGGATTATCCTCAAGCTTTTTGTAACCGAGGGAAATCTTTTTCTTTTCGGTGTCAAGAGCCTTGATGTAAACGTCTACCGTATCGCCAACGTTTACTACCTCTGACGGATGCTTGATTCTCTTCCAGGAAAGCTCGGTGCGATGAATCATACCGTCAACGCCGGGAGCAAGCTCAACGAATGCGCCGTAGTCGGTGAGGGATTTAACTGTTCCGTTATAATGCTGGCCTTCGGCAGCCTCTGCCCAGAACTTTTCTCTTGCCTCTTTGCGTACAACGCCGGAAGCGGCTTTAATGGAGCCTACAGCTTTCTTTCTGCGGCGGTCGGTGTCGATAACCGTAAACTTAACGGTCTTATTGAGCATATCCTCAAGACGTCCGTCTCTCGGTACGGTGGAAAGAGAAGCGGGGATGAAAATTCTTATGCCGTTAACAAAAACAATCAGACCCTTGCTGATCACTTCAACAACCGTTCCCTCAAGAATCGTTCCTTCCTTATTTGCTTCAACGATACCGTCCCAATACTGGGCAACATCATAAAGACGCTTGGAGAGCATAATTGTGCCTTCCATATCGTTTGTCTTCATAATAATGAGATTGAGCTGATCGCCAACCTTAAGCTCGGCGGCGGGATCCGCGGTGGGATCTGCGCTATACTCATCGATCGGGATATACCCGGTCTGCTTTCTGCCTATGTCCACCTGAATTTCATTGGCGGATATGTGCATAACGGTACCAACGACTTTTTTGTCGTTATTGAGGACTGTGTTCAGGTTTTCCTCAAGCGCCTCTTCAAAGGACATTTCCTCAGGGTTCTCAGCAGCCACTGCCTGTCCTTCGGTCTCGGCTTCTGTTGAGATGTTTTCAATGATCTCGGACATTGTTTTTACTACCTCCTTAATTATACCGTCCGGAGTGGACGCTCCGGCAGTAGCTCCGATCGCCATTACGCCGTTAAAGTTTATTTCGGATAATTCCGCAGCGTTTTCGATAAGATACGATTTGCAGTTATTCTCACACACGCCTAAGAGCTTTTTGGTGTTTGAGCTGTTGCGTCCGCCGATAACTATCATCATATCATTCTCTCCCGAGAGCTTATGCGCCTCGGCTTGTCTGAGAGCGGTAGCATTACATATTGTATCAAATATTTTCGCGTTTGTACATAGGAAATTTGCAATTTTTTCACATTTTTTAAATTCTTTTGAGTCAAAAGTGGTTTGAGCAACCAAAGAAATCGGGGTATTTTTGTTTATTTTGCCGAATTTTATCAGTTTTTCAAGCCCTTCGGCATTTTCAACAACAAAAACCCTCTCGCCCGAATAGCTCTTTATGCCTTTAACCTCCGGGTGGTCGGCGTCGCCTGCGATTATAACTGTTCTGTCTGAAGCTTTTTCGCCGCTTACAACCGAATGAATACGCTTAACAAACGGGCAGGTAACGTCAAGAAAATCCATACCCGAGTTTATCACCGCTTCGTTTAATTCCTTCGGTATTCCGTGGGTACGGATAAAAAGTGTATATCCCTCGGGCACTTCATCTGTTGTGTTAACGACCTTAACTCCCCTGCCCTCAAGCTCTTTTATAAAATCGGGATTATGGATAAGCGGCCCCAGAGTACACGCCTTTTTTCCGCTCTCAATATGAGAAAGCAGCATTTTTACCGCTCTGTCCACCCCGAAGCAGAAGCCCGCTGATTTTGCGAGAGTTATTTCAGCCTTGCCCATTTTCAGTTTCCTTTGTAAGCGCAACTATTTTTTCTATGACATCCTCGAGCGTCATATTGCTTGAATCAACTATAATAGCGTCGGAAGCGGGCTTTAATGGGGCTATGGCACGGTGGCTGTCGTTATAATCGCGCTGAATTATTTCCTCTAAAAGGGTGTTGTATTCAACGGGCGTACCACGCTCTATAAGCTCCTTATAGCGGCGGTTTGCCCTCTCTTCGGGAGAGGCAGTCAAAAATATTTTCAGCTGCGCGTCCGGCAAAACAACAGTACCGATATCGCGCCCGTCCATAAGGCAGTTATTGTTTTTTGCAAGGTTTTTTTGAAGGTCAAACAAAAATGCTCTTACGGCGGGAATGGCCGAAACGTCCGACGCCGCCATACTCGCCTCTGGCAGACGGATGGTTTTTGAAACGTCAGCGCCGTTTAAGTATACCTTCTGTCCACCGTTTTCAAACTTAAGGGAAATCTCAATTTCTCCGAGCATATCGGTAACGGAGGGTTTGTCGGTGGTTGCGATATTTTTTTGAAGCGCCGCAACGCCGACCGCCCTGTAAAGTGCGCCGGTGTCAACATAAATAAATCCGAGTTTTTTCGCGGCTCCCTTTGCTGCGCTGCTCTTTCCCGCGCCGGAGGGACCGTCGATGGCAATATTGAACATTAAAACTATCTCCTTTTATGATAAATATTGAATCCGAACTTATGGATGATGTTCGCTTGCGCTCACGGGATGGGGAAAAAAGGAAAAACCGCAAGCGATTTTTTGATTATATAAACACAATTTTATTTTTCAGCATTTGCGAAAATATTAAATTCCATTTACTTTCAAATTATAATTATAATATCGCCCCATCCCTCATCCCGCGAACGGAGCGGGCAAAATCGCCCATCCCGTGGGCTGAAGCGAACTCTGAATTAAACAGCTCTCCCCGCGGCTGCGCCGGTTGAAAAAGCTATCTGCAAATTAAAACCGCCTGTGTATGCGTCAGCGTCGATAACTTCTCCGGCAAAATAAAGCCCTTCAATCAGCTTGCTCTTCATAGTTTTCGGGTCAAGCTCTTTTGTTTCAACTCCGCCGGAGGTTATTATGGCCTCGGCGATCGGACGGGTGCCGGTTATTCCCGCTTCAAGGTGCTTAAGAAGATAAACAAGCTCCTTTCGCTCTTCGCGGGTTATTTTATTGACCTGAATCCCGGGGTTTATTCCCGAAAGTTCAACTATTATCGGAATGAGCGATGATGGCAGCAGCTTTTTGAGAGCGTTTGAAAGATTTCTGTTTGAAAATTCCGAAAAATCTCTGAGCAGACGTGCGTCAAGCTTTTTTTCGTCAAGGGCGGGCTTTAAGTCCACACTCAGAATATACTTTTTTGTGTTTATATCTCTCAAATGCGCCGACGCGCTCAGAATAACCGGGCCGGAAACTCCGAAGTGGGTAAAAATCATCTCGCCGAAATCGGAGTAGACCTCTTTATAATTCTCCGCGTCAAACACCGTAACCGCGATATTTTTCAGCGTGAGTCCCTGAGCCTTTCTCCATAGCCTTTCGTCCGTTTCAAGCGGAACAAGAGAAGGGCGCAAATCGGTAACGGTATGTCCCGCGGTTTTCGCAAACTTATAGCCGTCGCCCGTTGAACCGGTGAGCGGATAAGACAGCCCTCCGGTTGCAACGATAACGCTGTCGGCAAAAAAGCTCTGACCGTCGGCGGTTTTAACGCCTGAAACTCTGTTTTCTTCAAAGATCAGTCCCGCAGCCGTGACCCCGGTTTTTATTTTTGCCCCGCTGTTTTCGGCATAACCCGCAAGAGCTTTAACAATATCCGCCGCGTTATCCGAAACAGGAAAAACTCTGTTTCCGCGCTCCACCTTAAGCGGAACTCCGAGGCCTTCAAAAAGGTCCATAACGTCAACCGGCATAAACCGCGAAAACGCGCCGTAGAGAAATCTTCCTCCGCGCGGGATATTGTCCATTATGTCGTTTATTAGCATGGAGGCGTTTGTAACGTTGCATCTGCCCTTTCCGGTTATGCGAAGCTTTTTTCCCGGGAAAGGATTCTTTTCAAGCACGATAACTTTTCGTCCTCTGTTTGCCGCGAACGCGGCGGCGGTAAGACCCGCGGGTCCGGCGCCAATAACAATTACGTCCGTTTTCATTTTTTCACTTTCCTTTTAATAAAAATTATAACCGATATTAAAAATAAAGGCAATGTTTTTTTAAAAAGTATTTGTAATTGCAGAGATTATGATGTATACTTAGGGTTAAGAATAATTAAGGAGTGAGAGCTTTGCCCAAAACTTACAGTGTTACGTTGGCAAAGATGATAAAGGATAATGCGCTTGAAATTCTGAGCGTACCGTCAGACCCGTCGGGGCTGTATGTATCATCCCCTGAAGTAAACCGACCGGGGCTAATGCTCGCGGGGCACGACCGCTTTTTTGACCCGAAGAGGGTTCAGTTTTTGGGGTTGGGGGAATACGGATTTTTAAATTCCCTGACGGATGAAGAGCGAAAGGACAGCCTTGAACGATTTTTTTCAGCAAAGCCCTGCTGCGTTATTATAACGCGCGGTCTTGAACCTCTCGGAGAAATGCTCGAAATAGCCAAACAGCATGAAATTCCTCTTTTGAGATCAAACGATGCAACCTCGGGGGTTATGTCGACCCTCATAAGCTATCTGGGCGTTGAGCTTGCCGAAAGAATAACCCGCCACGGCGTTTTGGTTGAGGTTTACGGCGAGGGAATTCTCATTATCGGAGATTCGGGCGTAGGCAAGAGCGAAACGGCAGTTGAGCTTATAAACAGAGGACATCGACTCATTGCCGACGATGCGGTTGAAATAAGGAGAGTTTCATCAAAAAGCCTTGTCGGAAGCGCGCCGGACAATATAAGACACTTCATTGAGTTGAGGGGCGTCGGAATTATTAACGCGCGAAATATTTTCGGCATAGGCGCGGTTAAAATGACCGAACGCATAGATATGATAATCAAGCTCGAAACCTGGAATGAAAACAAGGTTTATGACAGATTGGGGCTTGAGGACGAATATATGAGCGTTTTGGGAATAAACGTACCGGTTACAACCGTTCCCGTAACGCCCGGACGAAACCTCGCCATTATAATTGAAACCGCCGCAAGAAACAACCGCCAGAAGAGAATGGGCTATTCCGCCGCAAAGGAGCTTATGCAGAGCCTCGGTATGGATATAGATGAAGAGGAATCCGAGCCGAATGTTTTGGAGCAATGGCAATAAACGGGGCATAAAATTTATTTTTATTACATATAATTAAAAGATGGAGGATAAAAATGTATAGGATAGGTGTTGATCTTGGGGGAACAAATATTGCCGTTGGGATCATAGACGAACAAAACAATATCATCGCAAGAGGTGCAAGAAAAACCAACGTGCCGAGAGCAGCAGAGCTGATTTTTGACGATATGGCTGCCGCTATCAAGGACGCTATGGACTCAAAAGGACTTACAAACGCGGACATCTCCTCAATAGGAGTTGGAACTCCCGGCAGCGTAAACAAGGAGCTTGAGCTTATAGAGTTTGCAAACAATCTCGGATTTGACAATGTTCCGGCATATAAGCTGCTCAGAGAGAGAACAGGAATTCAAAACGTATATTTTGATAATGACGCAAACTGCGCCGCTCTCGGCGAGGCTGTTGCAGGCTGCGGCAAGGGAGTTAAAGACTTTATAATGATAACTCTCGGAACGGGAGTAGGCAGCGGAATAATTGTTAACGGAAAGCTTGTTACAGGCAAAAACTATGCCGCCGGAGAAATGGGACACAGCGTTATCGTTTTCGGCGGACTTCAGTGCAACTGCGGCAGAAAAGGCTGCTGGGAAAAATATTCCTCCGCAACCGCACTTATTTCTCAAACCAAGGACGCTATGCGCCTTAACCCCGATTCAATAATGTGGGATGAAGTAAACGGAGATTATAACAGCGTTAACGGACGCACCGCATTCAGAGCGGCCGACAAGGGCGACGCTGCCGCGAAAAAGGTTGTTAATACCTACATAAGCTACCTTGCCTGCGGAGTAAGCAATATAATAAACATATTCCAGCCCGATATTCTCTGCGTTGGCGGAGGCATTGGCAACGAAAAAGAAAATCTGCTCGTACCGCTGAGAAGGATAGCAGGTTCTGAGATTTATTCCATCCACGCCCAAAAGCAGACCGAAATCATGAGCGCAACTCTCGGCAACGATGCCGGAATAATCGGTGCGGCTCTGCTCGATGAATGAGTGATATAATGAATTTAAGAGAAGAATTCAGCGAATATATAAAAGACCAAAGCGCAGAGGCTCTATATAACGAGCCTCTTTCTTCCCATTGCAGCTTTAAGATCGGCGGTCCGGCGGATATACTTTATACGCCGTTTGACGAAAACGCCCTCATATGCGCTCTAAGGTTTGCGGCTGAAAACTCAGTTCCCTTCAGAGTCCTCGGAAACGGCTCAAACGTGCTCATATCCGATAAAGGACTTCGCGGCGTTACTATAAAGCTCATAGGAGGATTAACAGAACTCTGCTTTACCGAAGACGGCGAAATATTCTGCGGCGCGGGAGTATCCCTCAAAAAGCTATGCACTTTTGCCCTCGAAAACGGTCTATCCGGGCTTCAGTTTGCCTACGGCATCCCCGGAAGCGTTGGCGGAGCGGTTTATATGAACGCGGGAGCTTACGGCGGAGAGATAAAAAACGTTCTCACCAAGGTTCGCTGCGTTGATCCGAAAACTTTTGAAACCGAGGAAATACCCGCCTGCGAAATAGACATAGCCTACCGCAGTACTCCGTTTATGACAAACGGAAAAATTATAACCGGCGCTTATTTCTCTCTCCAAAACGGCGATAAAGAGGAAATAAAAAAAGAAATGAATTCCCTGATGGCAAAGAGAAAAGCTTCTCAGCCGCTCGAATACCCATCGGCGGGAAGCACCTTCAAAAGGCCTGCAAACGGTTATGCCGCAGCTATGATAGACGAATGCGGCTTAAAGGGATGCGCGGTCGGAAACGCCGAAGTAAGCGTTAAACACGCGGGCTTTGTTATAAACAAGGGCGGCGCCTCGTTCGGCGATGTTATGGGAGTTATCGAAAAGGTGCGTCAGACCGTTTTGAAAGAAAAAGGCGTTTACCTTGAAACAGAAGTTGAAATTTTGGGAGAATAAAAAAATGTCCTTTGCCGGAGAAGTTAAAGAAGAACTTCTGAACATAGAAAAAACCGCCTGCTGCGAGCAGAGTGAGGCGAGAGGTCTGCTGCTCTTCGGAAGAGAGCTTTCGCCCTCGTCAGTTTCTTTTCTCACCGAAAACGGCAGCGTTGCGTCCGCTTTCGCGAATGCAGTGCATCTTTTTTCGGGACATACCCCCGAAACGCAGGTGAGCGCGAGCGGAAACTATAAAATAGTTATTGAAAACAGAAATATAAACGATGCCCTTTTAAGCGAGGTTTTGCCCGACGGATTAAACAGCAAAAAGCAGCTCACCGTTGGCGAAATTGAAAGAGACTGCTGCAAAGCATCCTTTATAAGGGGAGCTTTTTTGGCGGGAGGAACCGTAACCAACCCCGACACGGAATACCACCTTGAGTTTTCCTGCCCCTCAAAAACCCTTGCAAACGACCTTATGGAGCTTATAAGGCAACTCGGCATTGAACCCAAAACAGCAAAGCGGGCGGGCAATAATATCGTATACATAAAAAAAAGCGGGGATATAGAGGACATCCTCTCGGCTATGGGCGCCACCGAAACCTCTATGATGCTTATGGGCGCAAAGATGTATAAGGATGTCCGCAACACGATAAACAGGCGGGTGAATTTTGAAAACGCCAATATAGCGAGAAGCGTTGAAGCAGCTATGCGGCAATATGAGGCAATAGAGCTTATTGAAAAAAAACAGGGGCTTGACTCCCTTCCCGCTGAGCTTAAAAGAGCCGCCGCTTTGAGACTTGAAAACCCCGATGTATCAACGGGAGAAATAAGAAAACTGCTGGGAGAAGAGCTCTCGCTTTCGGGACTTAATCACCGCTTTAAAAAACTTATAGATATGGCACAGGAACTGAAAAAAGATGACGATAAACGAAAATAAATTCACTGATCTGCAAGAAAGAGGACTATGCTTCGAGCCGGAAAAGAGTTGTTTAAGCTTTCTTTCTCAGCTCGGCATAAGCTACGAGGGGCTCACCCACGACGAAGCGGACACGATAGAGAAATGCGAAAAAATTGAAGAATCGCTCGGCGCGAAGATAGCAAAAAATCTCTTTTTATGCAACTCTCAGAAAACATCATTTTATCTGCTCATTATGCCGGGAGACAAAATATTTAAAACAAAATATCTCTCAAAGCAGATAAATTCCTCGCGCCTCTCATTTGCGGACGCTGAAAATATGAAAAAATATCTGGGCTTAAGGCCTGGCAGCGTCAGCATACTGGGGCTTAAAAACGATATGGAAAAGAAGGTAAAACTTATAATCGACAGAGATCTTCTCTCGCTCGAATATGTTGGTTTTCATCCCTGTATTAACACTTCAACATTAAAATTAAGGCTTACGGATGTGCTGAACAAATTTCTTCCGGCTGTAAACAGCGAGCCTATAACGGTTGATTTGCCCGGAGAATAGTTTTTTCAGTACAAAAAGTTAATACATTGTACTTGTTTTACAAAAAAAAATGTGATAAAATGAATTTTGTAGGAATTTATTCCAAAAACGAGGAGGAAAAAATATGGACAAACGTTTTGCAATATCCGAATATCCGGATGCAGCCGCTATAAACGGCAAACTCAATGAGCTTATCTCAAAGCCCGTCTACACAATTACCGACAAGGCTCTTAAGGCCTATGAGGAAGAATACTTTGAGAAAAAGTGCGCCAAATCAAAGGCGATGATAACCGAAGCTAAAAGCATCATTCCCGGAGGCGTTCAGCACAACCTTGCTTTCAACTATCCCTTCCCGCTTGTTTTCACAAAAGCCTCCGGCTGCAAGCTTTACGATATTGACGGCAACGAATACTATGACTTCCTTCAGGCAGGCGGTCCCACGGTTCTCGGCTCAAATCCCCCCGAAATAAGAGAACAGGTTATTGACTTATTAAACACCTGCGGTCCTTCAACCGGTCTTTTCCACGAGTTTGAATATAAGCTCGCAAAGAAAATAGCCGATAGCGTACCCACAGTTGATATGTTCCGTATGCTTCAGTCAGGCACCGAGGGCTGTATGCTTGCTGCCCGTATTGCCCGTCTTGCAACAAAAAACCGCAACATAGTTAAAATGGGCGGCGCATATCACGGTTGGTCCGATCAGCTCGGCTACGGCATACGCATCCCCGGAACAAAGTTTACTCAGGCAAACGGCGTTCCTATGAGAATAATGAGAGATACCCAGGAGTTCTTCCCCGGCGATCTTGACTCGCTTGAAAGAGTTCTGAGAAAGAATATGCTTCGCGGCGGAACGGCTGCTGTTTTCCTTGAGCCGGTAGGCCCCGAGAGCGGTTCTCGTCCCGTTGATAAAAACTTCTGCAAGGGCGTTGAAAGACTCTGCCGCAAATACGGCGCTCTGCTCGTATTTGACGAGGTTGTAACAGGCTTCCGCGTTGGTATGGCCGGTGCACAGGGCTATTTCGACGTATCCCCCGACCTCACCGTATTCGGCAAGGTTGTTGCGGGCGGATATCCCGGAGCCGGCGGCGTTGGCGGAAAGAAAGAATATATGAAGTATCTCGGCGCCGGACTTGACGGCGCAGTCAAGGTCAAGAAGGCATTCTGCGGCGGTACTCTCTCGGCTAACCCCCTTAGCTGCGCTGCGGGCTACTTCACCCTTGAAGCAATCGACAATACCAACGCCTGCGTTAAGGCCGGCGAAATGGGCGACCGCATAACAAAAGGACTTCAGGAAATAATAGCAAAACGTCATCTTCCGTTTGTTGCGTTCAACCAGGGCTCGATCTGCCATCTCGAAACCGTTGGAACACTTCAGTTCTCGCTCAACTGGAAGAAGCCGTGGACTATTCCCTCGGTTCTCAAGCAGACCGACATAAGAAAGACCGAAATGACTCATATGGGCGCTGCATATATGGCGGAAGGCCTTGTTACCCTCGCGGGCAGCAGACTTTACACCTCCGCGGCCTACACCGAAAAGGAAATTGACGACGCTCTTTCACGCTTTGACAGAGTGTTTGAAAATGTCAGCGTAAAGGAAAACTGATATGGAAATTCTTGACGCTAAAAAAGCTGTTGTTGAGGCAGGCGTTCAGCTCGTTAAAAAAGGGCTTATCCAGCGCACCTGGGGAAATGTAAGCTGCCGTGTAAGCGATACTCAGTTTGTTATAACTCCCAGCGGAAGAGATTATCTCAGCCTCACACCCGATGATATAGTTCTTGTCAATATAGCGGACTGCTCTTATGAGGGCGATATAAAGCCCTCCTCCGAAAAGGGGATCCACGCAAACTGCTACAGACTCAGAGATAACGTTAATTTTGTTATCCACACCCATCAGACCTATGCCTCAATTATAGGGCTTTCGGGTCTTGATATAAATGAGATAGAGGGCGAAAGCGCAAAAATTCTGGGCGATAGCGTTCCGCTCGCCGCCTACGGACTTCCCGGAACAAAAAAGCTTAAAAACGGAGTTGTTGACGCGCTTTTAAGAGCTCCCTCATCAAATGCCTGCCTTATGCTTCACCACGGCGCTCTCTGCGTTGGAAACAGCCTTCAGGAAGCGTTTACCGTTGCAAACGAGCTTGAAAAGGTATGCAAGGAGCGCATTTATAACAGATTTTATGAAATCTCCGGAAACACCGCAAAGAGCTTTTATGAAATTGCCGATTATATTGCAAAGGGACTTGCCGCAGGAAAGGACGCCCCCGAAATTGAGGCATATGATTCGGTTCGCTCCTTCGGCGCGGTTGAAATGAAAAATGTAAGCACCGGCGAAGAGCTTATGGTTGAGCTTGAGAGCGGTATGCCCATTGACGTCACCGCTCCGCTTCCCGACACCGCAATTCTTCACTGCGAAATTTATAAAAACAGGGACGATGTTAACGCTATCGTTCATTCAAAGGAAGAGGCAACTCTTGCCGCTTCAAAAATGGGGAGAACCGTTAAGCCGTTTTTGGACGATTTTGCTCAGATAGCCGGATTTACCGTTAAAAACACGGTTTATGATCCGAATAACGCTCTTCGTTCCTCAAAGAAGGTTATAAAAAAGCTGAAACGCAGAGACGCGGTGCTTCTCAAAGATAACGGCGCCGTATGCGTTGGAAAAGATGAGGATGAGGCAAACGCCGTTAAGCTTGTTGCCGAAAAGGGCTGCAAGGCCTTTACCGCCGCTGAAATTTACGGCAAAGGCAAAAACAGCATAGTTCTTGCCGAGAGCATCCTTATGAGAGTGATTTATAAGGCAAAATACTCAAAGAAAAAATAACTAAAAAAAATACTGCTTAAAAGAATAAATGCCGACACCCGTCGGCATTTATTAAAAGGAGAAAATATGCCTGAAAGGATAAAATCCGAACACAAAAACGCCTCCCGTTCCAGATATCTTATAAAACACGCCTACGGGGAGCTTTTAAACGAAAAGGATCCGAAAAAAATAACCGTAACAGACATAGTTGAAAGAGCAAATATATCAAGGGGCACCTTTTATGCGCATTACCTTGACGTTTATGATCTTAATATGGCCATTCAGAACAATATGCTCTCAACTCTCGACAAGGCGATAAACCAAATCGGAATTGAAAACCTCGTTGCAGACCCAACCGCGGCGATTACTGCGGGACTGAAGTACCTTGAGGAAAACAAGCCGTATTTCAGCCTGTTTGTTAACTCCTCCCAGGGAAACGCGCTCATTTCGAGAATTATGGTTTATATCAAGGAGCGACTCTATTCCGTTGTTGATGAGCGTTTTTCCTCACACGACAATGAGAGAATAAAGCTCTTTGTTATGTATACGCTCGGAGCTTATAAATCAGTTATAAACTCCTGGTTTGCGGGTGAATTCAGCTACAGCGCGGAGGAATGCGCAAATAAGCTTATGCAGATATATATGACTTCCCGGCCTCCGGAAATCATTCGCCTTGAAAAAACGCAGTAATTGGTACACACTAAAAAACGGTCAGCGGCTAAAAGCTTTGCTGACCGTTATTTTATTTAATAGGAAACTTCTCGTTTCGCATTAAATAAAAAGGTTTAACACCCGCCGAATTTTGCCTCAGGGCAACGGCGATGGCGTAATCGAAAACGGCTGCGCCGCATGCGTGCGGCACAGTCGCTTCTTGTATATTTAATTATACCTCTTCAAAATAAAAGGTTTTGCTGTAGCCGTCGGATCTTTTCATATTAAACAGCGAAATTCCCGCGTTCATAAGAAGCGCGCCTGAATAAACCTCGCCTGTTTCCTCAAGGCGGTAATATTTATCGGGAGAAAGCCCCTTAAGACGGATAAAGAAATTCTGAGGCTCTTTTTGGAACTTAATGAGCACAGTCAGCAGAACCTTTGACTTATCCTCACAAACAAACTCCCAGGCACAGCGATAGGGATCGTCCCAAGGAGAGATAATGCGGTAAAGATCTCCGCTGTGAATGAGATCATAATGTCTGTGGTAGTCCGATATTTGCGTTTTTATCTCATTTCTTGCCTCTTCGCTTATCTTTTCGGGATCAAGTTCATATCCGAATGAACCCCACATTGCAACATTGCGCTTAGTTTCATATGAGGAGCGAGAGGAGGCTGAAACGTGCGCTCCCTGAACAGAGGCGGGATAGCAGAGCGATGAGCCGAACTGAATGTCCACCCTTGAAAGAGCATCGGTATTGTCGGAACACCATATCTGCGGAGAATAATACATCATTCCGGGGTCATAGCGTCCGCCGCCGCCCGAGCAGTTTTCCATAAGAATATGCGGATAGGCTGAGGTTATGCGATCCATAAGCTCGTAGGTTCCGAGAATAAAGCGGTGATAAAATTCCTTTTGCCTTTCTTTCGGGAGAAGAGCGGAGCCTGCTTCGGTTATATTTCGGTTAAAATCCCATTTGAGATAGTCGATATCGTTAGCCTCGAGAACCTCGCTCATTATATTAAACAGATAATCCCTTACATCCTTACGGCTCATATCAATAACAAGTTGATGCCTGCCTATACTTCCCTTTCTTCCCGGAACGTGAATACACCAGTCAGGATGCTCACGATAGAGGTCGGAGTTTGGAGAAATCATCTCAGGCTCATACCATATGCCGAATTTAAGCCCCAGAGCCTTAACGCGCGAAACAAGGCTGCCTATACCGCCGCCGAGCTTTTCCTCATTTACTGTCCAATCGCCCAAAGAAGAGGTGTCGTCATTTCGTTTACCGAACCAGCCGTCATCCATAACAAACATCTCAATGCCGGTTTCCTTTGCCCATTTAGCAATATTTAAGAGCTTTTCGTCATCGAAATCCATTCCCGTGCCCTCCCAGTTGTTAACAAGCAGGGGGCGTTTTTTATTTTTCCACTCGCCTCTTATGAGGTTGTTGTTATAAAGCCTGTGAAAAGTTCGGCTCATACCGCCAAGACCTTCGTTTGAATAAACAAGCGCCGCCTCCGGAGTATAAAAGCTGTCGCCCGGCTCCAAGGTCCAGCCGAAATCATCGTAATTTATGCCCATAATAACTCGGGAGGAATTATTATAGTCCACCTCAATTTCACCCTTGAAATTCGCGCTGTAAACAAGGTTGAATCCGTAAGCTTCGCCGAAATCCTCATTGCCGTTTTTGGAAATAAGCGCCATAAAAGGATTTTGAGCCGCTGAAGAAGAACCTCTGCGGCTGCCTATACCCTGAGTTCCGTGGGCAAGCGGCCTTCTTTCAAAGTCTCTCTCCTGATAGTGTCGGCCGTAAAGCGTAATAAGGTCATAGTCCTTTGAATTCATATCAAGGCAAAAGCTCATAGCCCGCTCTATAACAAAGCTCTTTTCGGACGTGTTTTTAATTATCATACTGCGGGTTATCGCAGAGTGCTTTTCAAAAACCGTGTATAGAAGAATGCATTCTGCTCCGGTAACACTGTCCCGAAGAGTAAGCTCAAGAGTTTCGCATTCATCCGGTGTGTTGGCATAAAGCGCGGGAAGTCCCTTAAGAGCCGGCTTGCCTTTATAAATCTTATGAGAAACATAGCGCATATCTGTAACGGCGTTTCCGTCGGAATTTCTTATCTGAACGCTGGCTATCCTCATATCCGCGCCTCCGTTGCAGCCTATCTCCATAGGATAGGTGTCGGGGGTAAAGGTATAGGGTTCATAGCCCTCCGGCCACGCAGAGAAGGACGCATAAACGTTTCTCTTTTCAAAGTCGGTTAAATTAACATCGGGGATGTAGGCGCCGAAATAGAGGTGAAGAGGATAACCTTCACCAAAAATTTTGATAACATAGCTCGTGTTTTTTGAGTCAAGCTTAAAAATACGGTTTTCTTCAAAATACTTTACAGACATAAATTTTTTCCTTTCAGCTATGAAAAAAAGCCCGGTTTTACGGGCTTGTTTTTTTTATTCGGTCTTCGCTTCGCTAACGGCGTTCTTTTTCTTTTCAATTGTTGACGGACGTTCGTCATAAGGAAGAAGAAGCTCTGAAACATCGGTGTATTTAACGGGGATATTCTTCTTTTTATAAATGATATTAACAACTATCATAGCTATAAACAGCGCGCAAACGGCTATGTAGGCAAGAGGATTAACGCTTCCGCTGAAAACATCGGGAATGGCAGAATTAAGACTGCTTATCATAAGGCAGTAGCCAACGAAAGATACCGTTGCGAGAACTATTCCCACGATCGGGAAGCCTATATTTCTCTTCATACCCTTAGGAGAGCAAGAGAGGGTTAAAAGGAAGAACCCAACCAGAGTTAAAATCGCCATAAGGGCAAGACCCACAAGCGCCACGCTGAAGCATATTATCGCCTTTCCGAGAAGCTCGGAGCCAAAGAGCGCCGTTAGAGCGTCCAAATCGAAACCGTTTTTAACAAAAAAGGTTATTATGGACACAAGATTTGCGGTTGCGCTGTGCTCGCCGAAGGGAAGAACAAAGCTTATCTTTCCCATAGGCAGAAGCAGAGCAACCAACGGAAGAAGCCCCAAAACTATGCGCACAATCGAGAGCGGATGACCTATCAGAGAGAATTTAAGGCGGTCAAATTTGGGCTTTCTTTTTGCATAGTTATACTCGGCGATATCGGCTTCTTTTCTTAAGCTCTCTTCTATGCCGTAGTAAAGAACGTTAACTCCGCATTTCGGGCAATCAGGTTTCCAATCGGTCACCTTAAGTTTATAATTACACTTTGGACAATACTGCGCCATATTATCATCTCTTTCCGTTTTTATTTTGCATTTTTAATTTCTATTGCTTTTTTGGCCTTGCTTACAATGTTTGCAGCGTTAAGACCGAAAATTTCAAGCAGCTCAAGCGCGGGGCCGGACTTTCCGAAGGTGTCCTCCACTCCCACTCTGAGAACAGGAACGGGGCAGCATTCGGCAGTAACCTCGCAAACAGCCGATCCGAGACCGCCTATTATATTGTGTTCCTCAGCGGTTACTATGCAGCCGGTTGTTTTGGCGGCGTCAATAATAATTTCTCTGTCCAAGGGCTTTATTGTTGCCATATTGATAAGAGAAGCGCTTATGCCTTCGCTTTTAAGCTGCTCTGCCGCCGCCATAGCTCTTTCAACAAGAAGGCCGGTTGCGATTATCGTAACGTCGGTTCCCTTGTTTAAATATACGCCCTTGCCTATTTCAAATTTATAGCTTTCGTCAAAAACTCTGGGCACGGCAAGACGGCCGAATCGCATATAAACGGGGCCTTCGCTCTCGGCGGCCGCAAGCACCGCAAGGCGAGTTTCAACATCGTCGGCAGGATTTAATATTGTCATCCCGGGAATAGTACGCATAAGACCTATATCCTCGCAGCACTGGTGGCTTGCGCCGTCCTCTCCAACCGAAATTCCGGCGTGAGTTGCGCCTATCTTAACGTTTATTCCGGGGTAACCTAAAGTGTTTCTGATCTGCTCAAAGGCTCTTCCGGCCGCAAACATCGCAAATGAGCTTGCAAAAACGGTATAACCCGAGGCTGCAAGACCGGCGGCAACGCCTATCATATTGCCCTCCTGAATACCGCAGTCTATAAATCTGTCGGGGAACGCCTTTTTGAACATTCCCGTTTTGGTTGCGGCGGCAAGATCCGCGTCAAGAACAAGGAGCTTATCGTTTTTTTCGCCCAACTCAACAAGAGCTTTTCCGTAGGCGTCTCTTGTGGCGGTTTTGATAATTTCTGCCATTTTCGTTTCCTCCTTATTCTTATATAGCGGCAAGAGCGGCGTTTAGCTCCTGCATAGCTGAATCGTATTGATCTTTATTTGGTGCGGAGCCGTGCCAGTTTACTGCGTTCTCCATAAATGACACGCCCTTGCCCTTAACAGTTTTCATTATAACTGCCGTGGGCTTATCGGCACACTCCTTTGCGTTATTAACAGCCGCTTCAATTTCGTCAAAGCTGTGGCCGTTAATTTCTATTACGTTAAAGCCGAACGCGGCAAATTTTTCGGGTATCGGATAGGGGGAATTTACCTCCTCAACCGTGCCGTCTATCTGGAGATTGTTGTTATCAACAAAAACGGTGAGCATATTCAGTTTTTTTGAGCCGGCAAACATAGCGGCCTCCCAAACCTGACCCTCTTCAATTTCTCCGTCACCGAGAACGGCATAAACTCTGAACTTATCTCCCTGAAGCTTGGATGCAAGCGCAAAGCCCGCGGCGGCAGAAATGCCCTGACCGAGAGAGCCTGTGGACATATCAACGCCGGGAATATGGTTCATATTGGGATGCCCCTGAAGGCGGGAATCGGATTTTCTGAGAGTTTTAAGTTCCTCAACAGGGAAATAGCCTCTGTTTGCAAGAGCTGCATAAAGCGCGGGAGCGGCATGCCCCTTTGAGAGAACAAGGCGATCCCTATCCTCTTTATTGGGGTTTGCGGGATCAATATTCATCTCCTTAAAGTAGAGATAGCTCATAAGCTCCGCTATTGAGAGCGAGCCGCCGGGATGTCCGCTTTTGGCGTTATACGTGCCCTCGATTATGCCCATTCTTATTTTAACAGCTATTTCTTCAAGCTGTTTTTTTGCTGCAGCATCCATATAAATTACCATAACCTTTCCGGCTACAAATAGAAATTATAATCACGATGGCTCCTTGCTGTAGCCGGACAAGGCGTGACGGTGATTTTGTCCGTCTCAAAATTTATTTTTGTTCAAATTTTGATGGACACAAGATTTTTCAGCGTGACTTTTCAGGCTAAAACTCCTTTATTGCTCTTTTAGGTGAGATAAAAAATTAACAAAATATTCGGGGAGAGGCGAATCAAATTCCATATACTCGCCCGTTCTCGGGTGAATAAATCCGAGGGTTTTCGCGTGAAGGCATTGTCCTGCAAGCCCGAAGGTGTTCTTTTCGCTGCCGTAAACCGGGTCGCCTGCTATCGGGTGACCGAGAGCGGCGCAATGAACTCTTATCTGGTGGGTCCTGCCGGTTTCAAGCCTGAATTTGCAAAGATCAAAACCCTCATATCTGGTTATAACTTCATAATGGGTTACGGCGTTTCTGGCGTTTATACCGCCTATCGCCTGCTTTTTTCGATCGGTGCGGCTTCTGCCTATGGAAAAGTCCACGCTGCCTTTTTCACTTTTCATATGTCCCAAAACAACTCCCCTGTATTCCCGCTTAAAGGAATGCGCCTGGATCTGCTCCGAGAGAGAAATATGGGCAAAATCGTTTTTGGCAACTATAAGAAGACCGGAGGTATCCTTATCTATTCTGTGCACTATTCCGGGTCTTATAACTCCGTTTATACCCGAAAGACTGCCTTTGCAATGAAACAGCAGTGCGTTTACAAGAGTATTGTCCGGATTGCCGGGTGCGGGATGAACCACCATCCCCTTTGGCTTATTAACAACAAGCAGGTCATTATCCTCATAAACAATGCTGAGGGGAATATCCTGCGGCAGGGCTTTCAGCTCTTCAGGGTCGGGAAGATAAACGCTTATCTCATCGTTTTCCTTTACCTTAACGCTTTTGACTGTGGCTTTTCCGTTTAATATAACGCTTTTTTCATCCATCAGCTTTTGAACGCTGCTTCTTGAAACGGAAAGAAGACTGTCGGCAATAAATTTATCCAGCCGCTCTCCCTCCCTGTTTTTGGGAACGATAAGGACTTCCTCAGTCATTTTTTTCACCGTCCGCCGTCTTTTTCGAAGAATCCCTTATTATATCATATATGAGATACACTATAACCGCTATGCAGGAGCAGGTTATCAGGCAGTCGGCAAAATTGAATATGGGAAAGTCTATAAACAGGGTTTTAATATAATCTATAACAAAGCCCCTTGTTAGCCTGTCAAGCTGATTTCCGGCTCCGCCCGCTATAATCAGGGGGATACAGATATCATAAATAAGCGGTTTATTTTTAACGGCAAATAAAATCGCAAGTCCGGCAAGAATAAGAACGCCTGTTATAACGCTCAGAACTGTTGTTGACGATGAAAACAGGCTGAACGCCGCGCCGGTGTTCTCAGCATAAGAAAGACCGAGAAATCCCGGGATAACTTCAATCGTCCCCCTGTCGGGGAGACTAACGTAAACCGCGTTTTTTATCAGACGGTCAACAACCGTTAGAACGATAATTCCCGCAAGCTGAATTAAAGAGCGGGATATCCGTCTACCTTTTTCAGTCACAATAATACTTTTCTCCGTTCGGGATTATTTTTTCTTTCTTCCTTTGCCCCTGCGGGAACCCCTTTCGGACCTGGATGGAGCTTCGGGAATTTCTTCAAATACGCTTAAATCTATATCGAATCCGTTTTCTCCCGAGAAGGTTTCCTCGGTGATTGAAACTTTTTCTTCGGGAGCTTCGTCAAAATCGAGTTCCTGCTTTTCGGAGCCGTTTTCGCCCGGAGCTTCAAATCCGCCTTCTTCATCAGATAAAGCTTCAAACTCCGGTATGCTTTGGCTTTCATCATTATCGAAAGCAATATCGCCGAAAGCTTCAAAGTCGTTGGCGTCATCGAGATCGTCAAGAGTTATCTCCGGCTCATCAGTTAAGCCTGTTTCCTCTTCAGCCTCTTTTATGTTTTCTGATTCGGTCTCAGCATCACGCAAATCTTCTTTGGTGGCAGAATCAGGAATTTCATCAAAATCGGTAATTTCAAAATCGGAAAAGTCCTCAAAGTCATCGGTAAGCTCAAGCTCGGATTCATCCGCCGGCTCGGTTTTGTTTGTAAGCTCAGCTTCATCTTTCTTTTCGGGAGCTTTTTTTCCTGCAAGCTCGGCAATGCGCTCAGCGGCGGCCTTGGCGGTTCTCTCCGTATCGGTTTTTGCAGCGCTTACGGCAGCCTCAACATTTTCAGCCGTTATGCCTGTTTCTTCCCTCATTATAGGAGCGTTTTCAAGCGGAAGCTCCGAAACAACGGCGTCAAACTCCGCTTCGGTTTCGTCCGAATTATGTAGGAGAGGAAGGCTCAATTCTTCGTCAAGCCCAAGCTCATCTTCAATATCCTGAGCCGCGTTTGCGGCAATCATCCTTTTAGTTTCGGCAAATCCGCCTTCAACGGGCTCAGAGGTAACTTTTTCGCTCTTGCCGATCTGAGCTTCGGTTATCTCCTGCGGGTCATCGCCGAAAACCGGCTTTTCAAGTTCAAGGCCGTAGTTAAATCCGTTTGCCTTAAGCATTTCGTCCGGGTCAATACCTTCGTCAAGAGGTTCAACCGTTTCCGGCATTTTCAGCGTAAAGAACATATCCGATTCTTTTGATATTTCGGTTTTAACAAGGGAGAGCTTCTTTTCACACTCGCTGTTTACAGCAACCATAAGGGCTGCTGCCTTGCTCTGAGACTGACGGAAATACTCATTCGAAGCGGCTTCGGCTTTGTCGATCCTGTTTTCCGCCTCAGCCTTTGCGAGCTTGAGCATAGAATCGCATTTGAGCTTTGCTTCAACAAGCTGTTTTTCAACCGTATCGTCAACCTTGGCAAGAACACCGTTTGCGTTTTCCTCGCTTTGAATCCTGAAAGCTTCCGACTCGCTCTCGGCGGTTGCGATTATTTCATCAGCCCTTGCCTTTGCGCCGTCAATAAGCGCGTTTGCCTGCTCTTTTGCGGAGGCTTTAATTTCTTCTGCTGATTTCATCGCCTCAGCATATATAGCTTCAAGCTGCTCATTTTTTGCGGTGAGAAGCTCTAATGCCTTTTCCTTTGCCCCGCTTAAGGCATTTTCGCAGCGCAGCCTTACTTCCTCAAGTTTATCAAAGGAATCCTTGTTTGCCGCTTCAATAACGCTGTCCGCCTCGCTCTGAGAGGTTGCTATAAGGCTTACTGAATTTTCCTTTGCCTCGTCCATTATTTTTTCGGAGGCCTTTTTTGCCGTTTCCAGCATCTCGGTTGCGCGGGTTTCGGCATCCGAAAGGATGGCATTTATCTCACTCTCGGTTTCGGTTCTGAGGGTTTCCGACGAAACGCGGATTTTCTCAGCCTCTGTTTTTGCGTTTAAAAGAGCGGTTTCGATTTCGGACATAAGAAGCTTAAGCTGCTTGTCCGTTTCGGTTTCGTTTTCTATTTTGAGTTCGTTATTTATGTTATCGGAAATATCTCCCGATGAAGAGAAATCGTCAATTATTTTTTGGGCGCGGATACGGGAATTAGTCCATATTGATAAAACAGCGGTTTCCGCCTCATTTTTTATTTTCTCCGCACTGGTTTCGGCGTTAACCGTTATGCTTTCCGCCTCGGCTTCGGCGTTAACTATCATAGCCTCGCTCGCCACCTTCGCATCGTCAAGCAGGGCGTTTGCCTTAGACTGAGCGTTTTCAAGAATGGCGGCAGCCTTGCTGCTGCAATCTCCTATGAGATCGTTTACCGCCTTTTCGGTTTCCGAGGTAACGTTTCCGGCAGTTTCGCGCGCCGCACTTACATACCCTTCGGAGAGAACCTTTGCGGATGAAATTATGCTTGCATACTCCGCTTCGGCAGCGGCGTTGATTTTTTCCGCCTTGAGAACTGCGGTGTCAATTATTCCGTCCGCCTCCGCCTTTATATCCGCAACCTGCTCCTCCGCCGAGCTGATTATTCCGTCAGCCTGATCGTTTGCGGCGGCAATAATGAGATCCGCGCTTTTCTGAGCGTTATAAAGGACGTCTCTGAGAACGCTTTCGTCTTTTCTGTATTCCTCGAGCTTCGCTGCAAGAATACCGAGCTTTTTAACCATTGCGGCGTTTTCGGCAAAGATGGCAGAATAATCCTCAGCTATCTGATTTAGCGCGGAATCAACCTCTAAAGCGCTGTAAGAGTCATCAGCCTGACGCTCAAAGCTTATATCTTTCAACTGCGCGGGTGTCAGCATAATTTCCCGTTCCTTTCAAAATTTAGGTTTTATTTTTTAGGCGGCAGAGCTGCCTCAGAGAGATTTATCACACAAAAAACATTCCGTTGTTTTCAAGCTCGTCGAGAAGATCTCCCATAACGTCAACATTATATGGAGTTATGATATAAGTGTTGTTTGCAATTTTCTTGAGCTGGCCGCCGTTTGAATAGGCAACGCCGCTGAGGAAGCTCAAAAGCTTACCCGCCTCATCCTTTGCCGTTGCTTCAAGATTGAGAACAACGGTCCTCTTTTCAAGAAGCTCGTCAGCAATAGAGGTCGCTTCGCTGAAATGCTCGGGCTTTTTCAGAACCACCTGAAGCTTAGCGGTTGTGTGGATGTCAACAACCTTTGTGGGAGTGCGGGAAACGCCGGAGGATGCTCTTCTTTCAATTCTGTCGGCAGAGCTCTGACGGCGGGCGGGAATGCGCTCAGGTTCGTAGGAATCCTCTTCCTCTTCTTCATTTTCTTCGTCTATATCAAAATAATCGCTGTCAAGTCCGAATGCTTTTTTCATTTTGTCCGAAAACTTCATTGCAGGATTTCCTTTCTATATTTCTTCATTTAATTATTATATATAAATGCGGTATAAAAGTCAATATCTTCTCATACCAAAAAGCGCGCTTCCAACTCTTATCAGGGTTGAGCCCTCTTCTATTGCCTCGGCATAATCGCCGGACATGCCGAGAGAGAGTGTGTCAAACTGAGAAAATGCGGGAGAAGAGCTCTTCATATCCTCAAATAAGCGGCGCATTTTTGAAAAATAAGCCCGGAGCTCGGCTTTTTCTTCGCATATCGGAGGAACCGCCATTAGTCCTCTTATGCAGATGTTTTTCATCTCGGCAATTTTGAAGGCAGATTCATTAACGGCGGAAAAATCGAAACCGGTTTTTGAAGCCTCCGCTCCGATATTTACTTCCAAAAGAATATCCATAGTTTTGGAATTATTAACTGCCTGACGGGATATTTCAGCGGCGAGAGAAACGCTGTCAACCGATTCTATCATGGAGACCTCGTTTATTATCTTTCGCGCTTTATTTGACTGCAAATGGCCGATAATATGCTTTTCTGCCTCCCCTTCAAGAAACTCGGTTTTTGAAAGAAGCTCCTGAACCTTGTTTTCGCCTATAAGGTCTATGCCTAAGGAGAGAGCGTGGTTTATAAAAATCGGTTCAACGGTCTTTGTTACCGCCATAAATCTTATGTCCGATTCGTTTCGTCCGCTTCTCTCAGCGGCGGCGGCAATATTTTCTTTTATTTCCTTATAGTTTTCTTCTATTGAGAGAAAACGCTTTTCAAGCGATAATTTTTCCGTCATACAGGTCTGTTCCCTCCGTTATTATCTCATCGTAAAGGCGCAAATATCCGTTTTCGCTTTTTGCGGCGGCAAGAACGATGTTATCATCCGAATAAGCTATTTCTATCTTGCGGAAGCGCACTAAATTTCCGAGCTGAATATAAACTCCGGTTTCTCCGTCAACGGTGCGAAGAGCCTTTTTATCAACCGCGTAGCCTGAATATTCCTCTAGGCATATCTTAATGTCCTCGCTTCTGAGGGCGGCTATTTCGGAATTCATAAGATTGCTTTTGAAAACAAGCGCAACCTTATCGCCGGCTCCCTCGTTTTTCGCCGCGAGAGTCATACTTACCGTATCACCTGAAAAGCCTGCTATGGAGATATTTATTTTTTGATTAACGCTGACTTCGTCCGCGTCCGCTTTGTCAACAGCGCAAACAATATACCAAACGAACTGGGTTATAAGCTTGCCAACGTTATTTGAAACGCTCTTCGGATATGAAGAAAGAAGAGATGAAACCTCCTCGGGAGTTATTGCTAAAACGCCTCCGTAGTCGGTTATATCCTCATAGCCGTCAGCCTTGTTAACATAGTAGCCCGCCGCGTTTGCGCTTATTGCCGCGCCGGACGAAATTGACGAGGAGAGCTGATCTCTGCGGGCATAAAGGGACGACAGAGTGTTATCAACGGAAACTGCCTTACCCAGAGCTATCTGCTTTTTGGTGACGTTCAGGCTCAGTTCCATAACACATCCGTTTAAGTCGGAAAGTCTGTTTTCGCTTATGCAGCCCAGCACTTCAAAAAGAGAATTTGCTATGTTCTGATTGTAGCTGTCTTTATTAGGGAGCATAGTATTCGAGCCTAAAAGCCCTATATCCTCATAATAAGCGATTTCGGAGTTCAGAGAATCAATTTCCATAAGCGCCTCGGCGGCAGCGGAGGACTTAAAAATTTCCGCAACTGTATCGCCGGAGCTCACCTTACTGCCGTTTGAAACTCTCGGAACAACGGTGCCAGAAAGCCCCGCGGACGAGAGAACGCTTTCCTCTCTTATAACTATTCCCTGAGCGGAGATGCTCTTTGTTATGGTGCGGTTCAGGGCGGTTTGAGTTTTTAAGGCAGAACGCGAGCCTGTGTAGGCGGTGATATGATATATTGCAAATGCCGCCGCCATAGCCAGAACGGCAAAAATCAGAATTCCCTTTATAACAGGGGATCTGAGTTCAAAATCGATATTGGTAACTTTTCTTCTGAAGCTGCCCATCTGCCTTACTTCAGCTTTATTTCTTTCTTTTGAAGCCATTTTTTACCTCCCCTTAAAAATTCCCGAAGCGTCCGTTATTTCGCACGCGGCAGAAAAAACCTCGTCATCGGACATATTATCTCTGTTTATCCTGTTTATATCAGGATTTTTATTAAACCACGTGAGCTGCCTTTTCGCATAGCGGCGGGTTGCCCTCTTAAGATTTTCCTTTGCCTCGTCAAGAGGAATTTCGCCGTCAAAATATGGCTTTAGCTCCTTATAGCCTATCGCCTGAACCGCTGTTTCGGAAGCTTTTAACGAAAAAAACCTCTCCGCCTCGTCTAAAAGTCCGTTTTGAAGCATTATTTCAACGCGTCTGTTTATTCTGTCGTATAAAACTTCCCTGTTTTCAAAAAACAGACCTATATAAACGCTCTCATACCTGCTTTCGTTTTTCTTTGCAAGAAGGCGGACTACCGACGGTTTTTCCCCCGAATTATAATATATTTCCAAGGATCTCAAAACTCTTTTTTCGTTATTTATATGCGTATTTAACGCCGTTTCGGGGTCAATTTTTTTCAGTTCTTCATAGAGGGACTCAATCCCCTCGGCATTTAACCGCCTGATAAGCTCCTGCCGAATTTCAAAAGAAGCCTTTTCCTCGGGAAAATCAAGCCCCGATAAAAAAGAGTCAACATAAAGTCCGGTGCCCCCGGCAATTATAACCCGCTTTCCGCGGCCCGTTATATCCCTTGCAGCCAAAGCGGCTTCCTCGGAAAATCTCGCCGCGCTGTATTTTTCCGCAGACGATATATGGCCTATCAGGTGATGCCGAACCGAACGCATTTCTTCTGCGGAGGGCTTTGCTGTTGCGATATCCATGCCGGAATAAATCTGCATAGAGTCAGCTGAAATTACCTCGCCGTTATATTTTTCCGCAAGCATTACCGCAAGCGAGGTTTTGCCCGAGGCGGTTGGCCCCACAACGGCGAGAACGGGAATCTTTTCCATGCTCATTCCAACCTTCCGAACTGCTTTTCAAGCTCATATTTTGAAAGCTCATATAAAACCGGTCTGCCGTGGGGGCAGTATTTAACGCTTTCGTCCGAGAGCAATTTTTCGGCAAAACTCTGCATTTCAGTTAAGGACATACTGTCGCCCGCCTTGACCGCCGCTCTGCAGGCGGTTGAATTTTTAAGCCAGTCCAGCTTTTCGGGAACGGGCTGCATATCGCCCTTAACGAGCTTTCCCGCCATCTCCCTTATTATGGATGAAACGTCATCCTTTTCAAGCAGCACCGGGCAAGCGCGCACTATAACCGAGGATGAGCCGAAATCCTCTATCTCATAGCCGATTTTGGTAAAAACGCCGATATTATCTATAACGGCGGCATATTCCCTGCCCGAAAGCCCAACAACGGCGGGAGAGAGCAGCATCTGCGCTTCTCCGGAGGAAAAATCATCTCCGAGGCTGTTGAAGATCATACGCTCGTGGGCGGCGTGTTTGTCTATTAAAATGAGCTTGTTTCCGCGCTCGGCAATAATATAGGTCTTAAACGCCTCTCCGATAACTCTTACTTTCTCTTGTGTATCCTTTTTTTCCGGAGCATTTTTTGAAAGAAGCGAAAATTCCTTTGCGAAATCACGTTCGGGCGGCTTAACTTCGCCCTTTCCGGCGGAATCGTGAAGTTCCAAAAAATCCACCGGGGCTTTATCATCATCCGAAAACACTATATCTATTTTCGGTGCATTTGCGGTATATTTTTTCGGCGGTTCAATAAACGACCGCGTTAAAGGCATGTCCGAAACGCTTATCTGCTCTTTTTTTTGAGGCTCTGAAAAACCTCTGCGAAAAGCAGGTTCCGAACCGAATGCAAGCTGCTCGTGAACTGCATTTTCGCTCTCGTCAAGAATGCTCTTTTTGCCCTGAAGCGTTACCTCGGGGCGAAGAGTGTCCCCTTTTGCAATAGCGGCTTTCGCGGCATAAAACACCGTCTCAAAGACCTTGCTCTCATCCGAAAAGCGAATTTCAGTTTTGGCGGGATGAACGTTTACGTCGGTAAGCTCTCCGGGCAGTTCAAGGCGCAGAAAACACATAGGGAATTTCCCCACCATAATGCTGTTTTTATAGGCTCTGTCAAGCGCAGGAGCGGCGGCGGGAATACGGACGTAACGCCCGTTTACAAAGAAATACTGCATATTTCTGTTCGGGCGGTTTCCCAGGGGCTTTGAAACAAAGCCCGATACCTTTATTTTTTCGTATTCATATGAACAGGGAAAGAGCATATCAGTTACTTCCCTGCCGAAAACCGAATAAAGGGCGGCGAAGAGATCGCCGTTTCCGGGGGTTGTAAAAACGCGTTTTTCGTCTCTGATAAAGGTAAACTTTATATCCGGGCGGGATAAGGCTATTTTGGTTACGATGTCCGAAATATAGTTTCCCTCAGTAACATCCTTTTTAAGAAATTTCATTCTTGCGGGAATGTTATAAAAAATATCCCTTACAATAACAGTTGTTCCGTTCGGGCAGCCGGCAGGCTCGTTTGACTTTCCCTCGCCCCCCTCAACGGTGTAAGCCACGCCCTCTTCGGCATCTGCGGTCTTTGATAAAAGAAAAACCTTTGAAACGGCGGCAATGCTAGGCAGCGCTTCACCTCTGAATCCGAGAGTAAAAATAGCATTCAGATCGTCGGCGTTTTTTATTTTGCTCGTGGCGTGAGTCAGAAAAGCAACCGGAACGTCGGAAATGTCTATTCCGCTTCCGTTGTCGGTCACACGCATATATTTTATACCGCCGTTTTTAATTTCAACGGTTATCTCGGTTGCGAGCGCGTCTATTGAATTTTCGGTCAGCTCTTTTATAACGGAGGCGGGGCGTTCAACAACCTCTCCCGCCGCTATGAGCTCAGCCACCCCCTTGGGCAGCACATTTATTTTTGACATAATTATTATACTATCTTATTTTTCAGTTCATAAAGCTTTGTTAGAGCCTCAATGGGAGTAAAGGTGTTGAGATCCAGATTTTTAAGTTCTTCCAAAACAGCGGCGTTGTTATTTTCAAAAAGTCCTCCGAAAAAGCCTTCATCAGACACGTTTGCGGACAAAAGCCCGGCCGCTCCCGGCGAAGCCGCATTTTCTCCGCTTTCAAGCTCGTTTAATATAACCCTTGCGCGCTTAACAATGCTGCCCGGTATACCTGCGAGCTTTGCAACCTCAATGCCGTAGCTGCCATCGGCTCTGCCGCGCACTATCCTGCGCAAAAAGTTTATATCATCTCCGCGTTTTTTAACGGAGGTGTTATAGTTTTTAATTCCCTGAAGCTCGTTTTCTATCTCGGTTATTTCGTGATAGTGAGTTGCAAACATTGTTCTCGCGCCGAGCTTCTTTTTATCGTTAACATATTCGAGAACTGCCCTTGCTATGCTCATACCGTCAAATGTGGATGTGCCTCTGCCTATCTCATCCAGAATAATTAGGCTTTTCGAGGATGCCGAAGAGAGGATGGAAGCCACCTCGCTCATCTCAGTCATAAAGGTGGATTGCCCCGCGGCAAGATCATCCGCCGCACCTATGCGGGTAAAAATGCTGTCAACTATTCCTATTGTTGCGCTCGAAGCGGGAACAAAGGAGCCCATCTGAGCCATCAGCGTTATTAAAGCCGTTTGCCGCATATAGGTTGATTTACCCGCCATATTCGGGCCGGTTATGATAAGTGTCCGGTTTTCCCGGGAATCGAGAAGAACGTCATTCGGAACAAAGGGCATACCGCCAAGGAATTTTTCAACGACCGGATGACGGCCGTCCTTTATTATTATAACGTCGGAATTATCAACAACGGGTCTTGAATAGCTGTTTTCACTTGCAGTTTTTGCAAGTGAACAAATAACATCCAATGCTGAGATCCGATCGCCGGTTATTTTAAGGCTCTCCTGCTTTAACGCGGCAAAGGAGCGAATTTCGCAAAAGAGATCGTATTCAAGCTTAGCAATTCTCTCCCTCGCGCCGAGCACCTTGCCTTCAAGCTCCTTGAGCTCGGGGGTTATGTATCTTTCGCAGTTTGTTAAGGTCTGTTTTCTTATGTAGTTTTCGGGAACAAGCTCTTTTTGAGTGTTCAGCACCTCAATATAGTAACCGAAAACCTTGTTATAGCCTATTTTCAGCTTTTTAATGCCTGTGCGCTCCTGTTCCTGAAGCTCAATATTTTTTATAAAATTAACTCCGCCTTCAACTATCTCTCTGAGGGAGTCAAGCTCTTCATTATAGCCTGTTTTTATTATTCCGCCCTCTCGCACGGTGCGCGGCGCGTCCGTTTTTATCGCGGCTTCTATCATAGAAGCAAGCTCTTCATTCGGGTCGATATCGCTTGCGAGCTTTTTGAGCATATTCGATTTAACTCCGCAGAGAAGATTTTTAAGCCTCGGAACAGCCCTGAGAGCACCGGCGAGGGCAGTCATCTCCTTTGGGTCGGCATTGCCGTAAACAATGCGGGTTGAAATTCTCTCAAGATCGTTAATTCCCGAAAGCTCATCAAATATACGGTCCAATAAAACAGGGTCGGCATATAGCTCTTCAACTGCGTTTTGGCGGTAAGTTATTGCCGAAACGTCTATAAGCGGCTGGTTTATCCAGGAGCGCAGCTTTCTTTTGCCCATAGCGGTTTTAGTTTTATCGAGAACCCATAAAAGCGAGCCTTTTTTCTCGCGCCTTCTGTAGGTCTCGGTAAGCTCAAGATTCTGCCTTGTTTCAGCGGAGAGCGAAAGGCATTTATCGGCGGAATATATTTTCAGCTCGGTTATATTTTCAAGAGAATTTTTTTCATTCTGATAAAGATAGCCGAGCATTGTTCCGAGAGCGCAAACCGCAAGCTGATTTTTTTCAATTCCGAGAGCGGAAAGGCTTTTTTTGAAATGGTTTTCAACCGTGGCGGCATTTTTTTGAAAGTCAAACTCTCTATCGCCCATAACAGAAGCAACGAGCGAGGAATTTCTGTTTATATAGTCCTTTATCTGAGGACAGTCAACGGATGCGGAATTCATCAGCATCTCTGATGGAGAAAAGCGGGCAAGAGCGTCAACACACTTTGAATAGCAGCCGCTTCCGGTAAACTGACTTACGTTTACTTCACTTGTTGAAATATCGCACACTCCGAGACCGACTCCGTCATCGCGGCAAAAAACGCAGGCAAGATAGTTATTTTTGCTCTCGTCGAGCATAAGGCTGTCGGTAACAGTTCCGGGAGTTACAACGCGAATAACATCGCGCTTCACTATCCCCTTGGCGGCGGCAGGATCCTCCGTCTGCTCGCAGATGGCCACCTTATAGCCCCTTGAAACAAGGCGCGCTATATATGTGTCGGCGGCGTGAAAGGGCACTCCGCACATCGGCGCGCGCTCTTCCTGACCGCAGTCCCTCCCCGTTAAAACCAGCTCGAGCTCCCGCGAGGCCGTTTTCGCATCGTCAAAAAACAGCTCGTAGAAGTCCCCCAAGCGGTAAAAAAGAAGCGTGTCGGGGTACTGGTTTTTTATTTCAAAATACTGCTTCATCATCGGAGTGAGTTCTGCCATAGTTTTTAATCTCTCTTCAAATATAGATTGCAACAGGGGGAATTATATAAATCAGGAATGCGCAATTCGCAATTAAAAATAAGTTCAGCTTTCGGAACCTGCGGTTGGCATAGTTAAATCCAAAATCGCCTGCGATTTTCCGAAATTCCGCATTCCGAATTATAAATTCAGTCCATAATCCGCCGCAGGCTCCGGTTTTATCCGCAGCCGCCGCAGGTGGAACAGCTTCCGGTGCAGCCGGATCCGTCGCTTTGAACAGGCTCGGCGGTTTCGGGATCGGCGCCGTTTACGCACAGCGACAAAAGGTTTACTATATAATTCATAAGATCGTCAACGATCTGTTTTTTCTCTTCAAAATCGCGCATTTTTGCGTTGAGCATAACTTCAGCGTAGGTATTTCTGAAATCCGCGTCCCACTGCTCGAGCTTTTTTTCGTCCGGATTTTCCTTTTCGCTCTCGTTTTGATAGGACATCTGCAAAATATTAAGCTTTCCTATAAGCCCCTGAAGCCCTATATCTTCATCATTTGCCTTTTTTGCATTTGCATATTCTTTATATCTCTCGTCGGCCTGTATGGCCTTGCCAAGCTCTCTTGCGGCGGTAATAACATCCATATTTTTTCCTCCTGAAAATAAAATAGATCAAATATACAGAGTTTAGATTTTAGAGTTAAGAGTTCAGATAAGGGACATGCGCCCGGCTTAATAATATATAATCAAAACACACAGTGTTTTCCGAAACTAAACTCTAATATCTCGATTATAAACTCTGATTCACACAAGCTCTCCCGAAAGGAGCCAGTTTTTTGCCTCGGTCACCTTAACTTTTCTGTAAGTGCCGATAAGCTCCTTATCCCCGGGGAAGTCTATGTTTATATTTCCTCCGGTTCTGCCTGTGAGCAGACCGTTTTTCTCTTTTGTTTCGCTCTCAATAAGAACCTCATATATTTTACCGATCATTTTTTTTGAACGCTCTGCCGCAATTTGCTCCTGCGTTCTTAAAAGCTCGGTAAACCACCTCGATTTTTCGGCATACGGCACCGGATCGGGCATTTCGGCGGCTTTTGTTCCCTTTCGCGGGGAAAAGATAAAGGTGAAAAGCGAAGTAAATTTAACTTCCTTTATGAGGGATACCGTGTCGAGGAACTCCTCATAAGTTTCCCCCGGAAAGCCCACGATTATGTCGCTCGTTATTGAAATATCCGGCATAACCTCTTTGGCGTAATTTATCAGCTCCAAGTATTTTTCCCTTGTATAGCCCCTGTTCATCGCTTTGAGAACTCTGTTATTCCCCGACTGAAAAGGAAGATGCAAATGCCTGTCCGCCTTAGAGCAGGATGCCATAGCGTCAAGCAGCTCTTTTGTGCAGTCTTTCGGATGAGAGGTCATAAATCGCAGCTTAAAATCGCCGTCAAGCTCTCCAAGCATTTTAAGCAGCTTCGGGAAATTTATGCCGTCCTCGCTGTTTTTACCGTAGGAATTAACGTTCTGTCCGAGAAGAGTTATTTCTTTCGCGCCTCCCGCGATTATCTCCTTTGCCTCGGCTATAATGTCATCCGCCTTCCGGCTTCTCTCCCGCCCGCGAACATAGGGGACAATGCAGTATGTACAAAAATTATTGCAGCCATACATAATGGGAAGCCACGCCTTAAACGATGAATCTCTCTTAACGGGAACTCCTTCGGCAATAGGCTCGTTTTTTTCAGTTATTTCAAATATCCTTTTCCCGCCCCTGAGAGTTTTATACATAAGCTCGGGAAATACGGAAATTGCAAAGGTACCGAAAACAAGATTAACAAAAGGATAGCTCTTTTTTATCTTCTCAGCGATATGGGGCTGCTGCATCATACACCCGCAAAGAGCTATTATCATATCTCTTTTTTCGGTTTTAACGGGCTTCAGCGCGCCAACGTTTCCGAATACTCTGTCCTCTGCGTGCTCACGCACGGCGCAGGTGTTAAACAAAACAAAATCTGCCGTTTCGGGCGAATCGGTAAATTCATAGCCCAGTTCATCGAGCATTCCCTTTATACGCTCCGAATCGGCAACATTTCCCTGACAGCCGTAGGTATGAACAAACGCCTTCGGCGCGGCCTCGGGATATTTTTCACTTATAAGAGCCCTTGCAAGCTCGGTATATTCTTTTTGAGAAAACGCTTTTTCATCCGATGAAAAAACGCCGTTTTTTGCTTCAGACAAAACTTGCCTCCGTGTTTAACATAAAATTATACATAGTATATTATAAGTTAAAACAGAAGAAAAGTAAAGCGTTTTTTTGAAAAACTGCCGGGGCAGAAAATCCGTATTTCAGAGTAAGTCTGACGATTTATACAATTTCATAATCTGCGGATAAAACTCTTTTTCATCCGCAAAAGAAGATAAACCGCCGAGCTGACTTAACGTGCCGATCAAAGGCAGATTCTCCAAATCGGTACCTTTCAATCTATCAGCTGTTGCCTGAGCAAACTTATCAGCGAATATCACCTTTATATCTCTGCCGAAATAATCTTCAACTCGATAGTCCACCGCGTCTGTTAATCCGCTTGAATTGTGCATTTCGGCAGCCAAAGCCTGTGCCTCAACGATTTTATTCTCTCGCTGCGTTAAGGTGTTTGCCGAAACAGCCTCCTGAATTGTTTGTTTTATTCTCTCGGGAATATTAAGCCGGTTAAACGCTGTTCCGAACCATTTGCTGTAAGGCGCATAAGTGTCATTATACAAAAAACACAGTCTCATCAGGCGTTCGGCGATCCTCGCACAAACAAGCCGTGAGCCTATGTCGTCGCCGCGTTCACCGCAGCGCTTAACAAAAGCCTGCTCCGAAGCTATGATCTCCCAATTTGAAGCGATCATATATAGCTTTACGTCCTCGGGATAATATTTGATTTTTGAGATTTTCCCCGCACAGTTAAGGCCGTCAACAAAAAACTTGCCCGATACTAACGATAAAAGTCTATGCTCTGAAAAAGAGAGCCACCTGACAGCTGATATGCTATCCAAACAGGATATTCCAAGCTGCTCAATTAAATATTCATCAAAAGTATACACAAACACCAATGGGTTGACCCTGCCGTTGGTTATAAATTCCGGGTGCTGCACTCCGCAATCGTTTGGATCGGGCTGAGTAAAATTAACGCTGCAGCCTTTATATGTATACGGAAGGTTCTCGGATAAGGCATTAAAAATACCGTTCTTTTTTGAAATATCGGCTTCACTTAAAAACAAATAAAAGCGAGGTCCCCACATATGGTCAGTGGAAACCGCGTCGTCATAACCCAACACATCGGAGCCGTAGCCTATTAACCCGGCCGTGTATATTAGATCGGGGAAGCTTCTTTCAATAATCGGTCTTGCACAGTCATTGAAAAAGCCTTCGCATAAATCCATTCCTTTTATAAATTCAGACATATCTTTCTATAAATTCCCCGTAACTCCTGATATTATTTTCAAAAACAGCCCTATACACATCCATGCTTGAATATTTATCAAAGCCGTACTGTTCGCTTACAATTAACGAATGTTTGATATTTATAACGATCTCTTTTGCGCCGGGATCGTTGATCAGCTTTTGTTTTATATTCCGAGCGAAATCCAAGGCATTTGAAATTGTTTCATCATCAAAAAACCATATGTCAACATTCCAAAGGCAGCCTGATATTTTGGTTTCAAAGCCATGAAACCATACTTTATTTCCGTCCTTTATTTCTTCCTTTGCCTCATACCAAACAGGCTTAAAAGTGCGAACGATAAATAAAGTTAATTCATACAGCTTATCCTTTGACATAAATTTGTTTGAAACATAAATATCCAAATCATTCCACGCCATTAGATCCATATAATAACTGCCGACAATATACGCAGTACCGTATTTATTCAATTCTCCAAACAGACCGAAATCATAAAGCAGCTTATCGGCATTATCCTTAAAATTATTCATAACCTCACCTTATTTAACAGCAAATGCAATTTATTCGCAATGAATAATATCTATTTCATCTTTGCTCGGCGCTTCAAAAATCGACGCAAATTTTGCTGCGAGGTTATCATCAATATAATAAGCGCTTGTTTCTTCTGCGAGAACCGCGTTATTTCTTTTATTCATGCGAAATCTCCATATTTCATCGCTGATATCAATATAATGAAGTTCGCTTTTTATGCCGCGGGAAACATAAAATTCTTTTATTTCTTTCCGTTCTTCTCTTGTCCAAAATCCCCAATCCAGAACGATGTTTATCCCCTTTTGGATCAGCTCCAGGGATTTTCTCAGCAGATAGAGCTTTGCCTTCTCGGTATATTCATCGTGTTTATCGCCGCATGTCTGACCGAAAAGCTCAAGCATTATTTCATCAACAGAAAGAAGCACGGCATTATTTTCAACGCATAATTTCTGTGCGTAAGCTGTTTTGCCGCAGCAGATCTTTCCGCATATTAAAATCACATTCGGCATAAATTTTTATACCTTTCTCGCTTTTACGATCAAAAAGTTCGGTTTAATGTATTCCTTAACTATTGCAGGGAGTTCTTTTATTGCCCGATCCTCAGGAACAGGTTCATTTATTTCCTCTATAACAAATCCCGCCGTTGTAAGCGCGTTTACAACGCCGCTGAAAGTTCTGTGGTACTTTATAACTCCGTCCACATACCAGTGAATTTTTCTCTCTCCGGGTTCATTGTAATTTGAAAATGTGTAAGATATCTTTTCACCTTTCGGATTTTTGTTAAAATGACCGTTGCCGTCAACTGTTGCCGTAATGATCGGATGCTCCTGCGAAAACAGCAATTGACCGCCGGCATTGAGAACCGAATACATATCCTTTGCAAACGAATCAAAATCTTCGATGTAATGAAAAGCAAGAGAACTGTAAATAAAATCGAAAGTCTTATTGAGCTTTGAAATGTCCGTCATGCTCATATTTATATATTCGATCTTTTCATCGTTTGATTCGCTCTTCGCCACTGCAAGCATTTTTTTTGAAATATCAACGCCCACAACGCTTTTTGAACCGCGGCGAACAAAATCGATGCAATTGTGACCGTATCCGCAGCCTAAGTCAAGAACCGTTTTTCCGTTTAAGTCAGGCAATAATTTTGTCATTGCAGGCTGTTCAAGCAAGTCATTATAGTTAGCTGCACCTGCACGCAGCTCCTTATACCCCTTAAAAAAGATATCGCTATCATAAATATTCTGATTGCTCATAAAATCTCCTTCACCGAATTATTTTACTTCAAAAAACAGCACTCTCGCCTCGGTTCCGTCATTAAAAGGCTCATCGCCTATGCAAAGCTCAAAGTTTTCGTCATACTTCTTTGCCGTTTTGTTCCACAAAACAACGCTCGCCATATTATTCTTGTGATACTTTATGTGCCATAAGCCCTTATGTTTTTCAAAAATCTGTCTGACCGCTTCTGCCCCAACACCTTGCCGTCTGAAATTATATGACACAAAAAACTCCGCCATAGACCAGTCAATTGGTCTGCTGCACTCTTTATATTTGTTAATTAAGGCAAAGCCTGCAAGAAGGTCGTCAACATAAATAAAATAGGCAAACCTGCCTTCTTCCGAAAAATAGTTGTTCAGATATTTATAACCGAACAAGCCGTTATTATCAAACTTTCTTTTGTCATACTGCGAAAACTCATAGTTATATTTTTCAAGCAAATTTGCAAGAATATCTCTTTCGCCCGAAGTTACTTTTTTTATTACTGTTTTCATTTTGGCATCACTCCTAAAAAATAGAATAGGCACCTCCGTAAAATAACGGAGATGCCTGAAAGTTCAGAAAGATATTTTCACATCAATCGCGACCGGACAAAAAGGCTCTCCCAAAACTCAAAAAATTTCTGTTCATCATTTTGTCCGCCTGCCTTTCCGCAATTTTTTTATAATTATACTCTTGCGAACAGAGAAAGTCAATACTTCTCTCTTAACAATAAAAACCGCGCTTTATTTCCAGCTGAAATTTTCTTTTCCGGCGGCAAGCTCAAAATGGCACTTTACTATGCCGAGATCCACCTTCAGCTCCGGACCGAAAAGAGCGGCTTTTGCCGAAACCTCGCTGCCGTTTCTCGAAAAACTGAACTTTTGCTGATTTATCGCCGTTGGAGCCATCAAAGCGGCCTCAATTCCCCTTTTATACCATTCGGGCGAATCGGCCCGGAGATCGCTCACCTCTGATAAAGACTTGCTCTTTCTCTCCTTGCCCGCCGTTTTTCCGTAGCCCAGAGAAATAATAATTACCTCTTTTTCGTTCCTACCGATATTTGCCTTGCTCTTTCCGTGAGTAAGAGCCGCCCAGCAGGTGTTAAGCCCCAGCTCCTGAGCTTTTAAAACAAGCATTTCGCCGAAAAAGCCGCATCTTTCATCGAGGCCGGGAGCTTTTTTGCCTATCAGGGCAATATAGTTATTTGCGTTTTCAAAATGACCGTAGCGAGCTAACGCTGAATTAAAGCACTCGGGCTCGTCATAAATTATCTGCATATTAAGTCCGCTCTCCGCATTTAGGGAACGGCAGCAGTCATTCAGAGCATTTCTTATATCCTCAGGGATAGGCTTATTAAGATACTGCCTTACGCTGTGCCTCTCCCTCATAAGCTCCATAATATCCATATTTTGTTCTCCCTTATTCTAAAATCAGATATCCGTATTCGGGCAAAACAGCGCTTGTAAGCACTGACTTCGTTAGATGATCAGTATATGTTTCGCCGAAATCGACGGTCTTGCTTTGCGAGGTAAAATTCATCAGATATATAAGCTCTCCGCGCTTTCTGGCAATAACGCCCTTCGGAAGAGAAGCGTTTATATCCGGGAGCAATCCTTTTTTATCCGCAAGCGGAGAAATAAAGTCCGAAATAAAGTCGTCCCCGGGGCAAAACGCAACATAATATGCCTCGCCCTTTCCATAGCTGTTTTTTGTTACGGCGGGGCTGCCCTTATAAAATCCGCTTAAGAAGCTGCCGAGAGTCTCACCGCCTATGAGATGCAGGATATCGCAAAGCTCGGTTCCTTTATATTCCTTTTCTCCGTATGCTATGCGCGAAAGCTCATCGTCATAAAGAGAATCTGTTTCCTCACACCAAACGCCGAAAACATCCTTCAGCTCCTCAGCCGGAAAACCGCCGAGATAGCATAGATCATCCCTGTCCGCTATACCCGTCAGGCAGGTTGCAATAAGCGTTCCGCCGTTTTGAACAAAGGAAGAAAGGCGCTGCACTGTGCCGTCTTTCAGCATATAGAGATATGGAGCAACAACGATATCATATCCGCTTATATCCCTGTCCATAGGCACAACGTCCGCAGGAATTCCCCTTTCCCAAAAAGCGCGATACCAACGCTCGCACACCTTAAAATAATCGCGGCCGTCGCGCCTATAACCGCAGTAGCCTTCAACAGCCCAGCTGTTTTCCCAGTCGCATATAACGGCAGCCCTCGCTTTTGTTCGGCTTCCAACGGCTCTATCAAGCTGAGAGAGAACTCTGCCGAGCTTTTCGGTGTCGCGGAAAACTCTCGTGTCCTCTTTTCCGCAGTGATCCACCACGGCGCCGTGGAATTTTTCGTGTCCGCCGCGCCCTTTGCGCCACTGAAAATACTGAACGCTGTCCGCCCCGTGAGCCACCGCCTGAATGGCCGCAAGCTCAGTTATTCCCGATGCCGGCAGCTTATTAACAGGACGCCAGTTTATAAGAGAGGGAGTGCTCTCCATCATATAAAAGGGCTTGCCGTTTTTCATACTGCGAAAGATATCGTGGGCAAAGGCGGTTTCGCAGGCAATACCGAGAAAATCGGGATGGGTCCATTCGGGATAGTTATCCCAGGAAACTATATCGAGATGCTCAGAGAGCTTTTGATAATCTATGCCGTTATAAAAGCGCATAAGATTGGTTGTTACGGGAATTTCGGGAGTGAGCTCACGAATGGGAGCTATCTCGTTTTCATAAAAGGAGATATGGCTGTCGGTAACAAATCTTTTCCATGCAAGCTTCAAGGCGGGAACGTGGTTTTCGCCCCTGTCTTTCGGCGAGCTTATCTGCGAAAAGCTTGAATACCTATGGCTCCAAAAGCCGCCCCACCACTTAAAATTGAGCTTTTCTATATCATTATCATATTCTTTTTTAAGCCATTCTCTAAAAGCCTGCTGGCATAGCTCGCAATGGCATTCGCCGCTGTATTCATTTGAGATATGCCACATAAAGAGCGCGGGATGATCTTTATATCGCTCGGCAAGGGCCCGGTTTATCTCACTTACCTTTTTGCGGTAAACGGGAGACGCAAGGCAGTGGTTATGCCGAACTCCGTATTCATTTCGTATACCGTTTTCCGAAACCCTTAAAACCTCGGGGTATTTTTCCGCCATCCACGGCGGACGAGCTCCCGAGGGAGTTGACAAAATAACCTTTTTGCCGTGACGGTCAAGCTTATCCATAATTTCATCGAGCCAGGAAAAGCTGTAAACTCCCTCCTCGGGCTCCAAAAGCGACCAGGAAAAAATCCCCACGGTTGCGCTGTTTATATGCGCCAGATCCATAAGACGCATATCCTCGTCCCAAATCTCTTTCGTGTTTATCCATTGATCGGGGTTATAATCACCGCCGTGAATAATATGCTCATAATAGCTGTCTTTCATATAAAGTATCCTTTCGGTTTGGTGATATGATTTTTATTTTCTATCCCACTCATAGGCGATACGGGGCGAGCCGGAGGCGGTAAAAATTATTCCGCATTTTTTAAACCCGTATTTTTCGATTTGCCGCTGCATAATCAGATTATCTTCGTGGGTGTCAACGCGGATATGATTGATTTTTTCAGCGCAAAAATCCGCCGCGGCGCGAAAAACACCGTGAAGAACGCCGTCGCTCGCAACTCTGTGGATCGCGGCATAAGGCTCATTATTAAGCCAGGAGCCGTTTTCAATGATTTTATAAGTCGGATCCTCTCCGAAATGGAGAGTGAAAACCGCGCGAATTATATTATTTTCAGTTATAACATAGGCTTTCCTATTTGAAATATCCTGCTCAATCAGCTCTTTCGGCGGATAAAAATGCCCCCATTGGGTGGGATTTCCGCTTTTTATCATAAAATCCTGAGCGGCGCGATAAACAGCCATAACCTCGCTTAGTTCCGAAATTTCGGCAAGGCGAATTTCCATTTTAATAAATCTCCTTATTCGACACTATAAAAGTCATGCGTTCTTCAAAAGAGGAGCCGCCGTGATTTTTCCCGATCCCGCCGTGGTCTGTGGTTATGAGAATAAGCCAGTCCTCGGTTTCATAAGAGCTTCGGTTTAATATAGCCTCTATAATATCCGCGCCAGAAGCCTCGGCGTCATAAAAAGCTTCTATATAATCGGAATTTTGCAGCGAAAATCCGGAGCTGTGACCTGCGTGGTCGGTGAATTCAAGCGTTGAAAAAATAAAGCCGGAGCAATCCTGCTCATTTAAGTCGGAGAGGATATTTTCTATAGTTCCCTTATCGGACTTTGCGCGGCAAAAATAAGCGTTAACGCCGTTATCTTCGGCATATTTCTTTTCGTTTATGTAGGTTGAGTTTCTTTTGCTGAAGTGTCCGTTCCAGGAAACATAAAACGCGCTTTTGTTTACGGCGCCGTCCTCAACCAGCGAAAGCAGGAGCGTTTTAGGCTCCAAGGGCTTAGGTATACCGTTTTCGGCAACGCCGTGTTCATCGGCAAGAACGCCCGTGAGCATAGAGCACCAGCCCGGAGCTGTGGAGGTGGCCTGAGTGTTTTTCCCCGGATACATAGCTCCGCCCGCATAGCTGAAGAGAACCTGACCGCCCGTTTCGAGCAGCATATTTATTGCGCTGCGCCCGGAATTTTCAAGAAGCCGAAGATTATCGACCCGACAGCCGTCGTAGCCTATAACAATAGCCTTTTTCTCGGTTTTTCCCTCAGGGAGAGGCGCATCGAAATGCATCTTTATTAAATTATATAAAATAATCTGAGGAGAAGCGTCCTGCCATCTGTTTTCCATAACGTTCAGCTGCTCCAAAGCCTCCTCAAAAGGTATATCGGGAAACTCCTCTTCGGCGTTAGAATACGGTTTTCCGGGATGATAGCTTTGCTTTTGCAAAGCATAACCCGCAACGCCGGCTATAACTATAACGGCAAGAAGAACCGATAAAATAATTTTAACGCTCTTTTTCATAATTAAAAATTCCTTTTTTTATTATATTATACATAAGGATTTATTATTGCACAAGTATTTTTATAAAGAAAAATAGTGCTTGACAACAATAATAAAATGTGTTATACATTCAGCAAGGTGATTTTTATGTTATATTTAATAATTTCAAAACAGGACTCTGATCTATAGCATCCGGGCAAGTTTGCTCGGGTGCGGTTTCAGCGTGCCTGTGAGAATATGCTATATCATTCGCATCGGCACATTTTGTCGGTGCGTTTTTTATTTTTAGGTGGTGATATTATGCGGCAAACAGATCTTGCCGGGGCGGACATTTTCTCTTTTTATCATTATCAAAAAAGGAGAAAAGGAAATGAAAAAAATACAGATAAATGAAATTAAAAATCATATAAACGAAAAAGTAAAGCTCGGCGGGTTTACCGAAAGCATACGAAACGGCAAGGCGATGGCCTTTTTGGTGCTTAAAGACATAACCGGCAGGGTGCAGATAACCGTCAACAAAGCTGAAGATCCATCGCTTGCTGAAATAATAGCCGAGCTTACGCCGGACAGCGTTATTTCGGTTACAGGCTCTGTTCGGAAAAACGAAAATGTCCGCCTCGGCGGCTTGGAGATGATCCCGGATGAGATAATAATTGAATCCCTTGCCGCCCCGCTGCCCATTCAAAGAGAGGAAATCCCCGCATCGAAGAAAAAGCCCTCAATCCCCCGCTCAGATCCGGACGCAAGGCAGAATTATCGCTGGATAGACCTCAGAACGGACAAAAATCAGCTTATGTTCAAGGCGCAAACCGAGCTTGTTTCTGCTATGAGAGAATTTTTGCTTCGGCAGAGCTTTACCGAAATCCACACTCCGAAGTTGATCGCCGCGGCAAGCGAGAGCGGAGCGGAGGTTTTTAAGGTGGATTATTTCGGGCGGGAAGCTTACCTTGCGCAAAGTCCGCAGTTTTATAAGCAAATGGCGATGGCGGCGGGCTTTGAGAGGATATTTGAAACAGGCCCCGTTTTCCGAGCCGAAAAATCATATACATCGAAGCACACAACTGAATTCACAGGCTTTGACCTGGAGATAAGCTATATTGAATCTCACCGCGAACTTATGAATTTGGAAGAAGACCTGCTCATATATGCCCTTCAAAAGGTGAAGGATAAATTCGGAGATGAAATTGAAACTCTGTTCGGCGTTCCTTTGGTTGTACCGCAAAAGCCCTTTCCGGAGGTAAAGCTCTCTGAGCTCTATGCCGCTCTTAAGGAGGAATACGGCTACATCGCACCCGAAACCGGCGACCTTACAACAGCGGCGGAGCAGCTGAGCTTTGAATGGGTAAAAAAGCACTATGCACACGAATTTCTGTTTATAACGGACTACTCTGCGGAGAAACGTGCATTTTACCATAAGAGAGACGCAAGCGGCGTTCCTCAGGGCTACGATCTTATCTGGAAGGGAGTTGAAATAACAACCGGAGCTCTTCGCGAACACAGATATGAAATTCTCAAACGGCAAGCAGAAGAGAAAGGACTTAACGAGGACGTTAAATTCTACCTCGAATTTTTCCGCTGCGGCTGCCCGCCTCACGGCGGCTTCGGTCTGGGAATCGACCGCCTTACAATGCTCTTAACAGGACTGCATATCTCAGACGCTATGTTTTTGTTCCGCAGCCCGAAACGCTTAACACCGTAATATTCAAAGGAGCGGCCGCGCCGGCCGCTCCGGATTTTTATTGCAGCTTCTGCAAAATATCGTGGAATTCAGAACTGCTCCGTATATAATCAAATTCCCTTGCGAAAAGCCAGCTTTCCCGCAAAATCTCCCTCATCGGGCGGGTGTCTGAGGTTTCAAATCCGCTTCGCTCGTTTTTTCTTTCGCCCAGCAGCAAAGAGGAATATTGCCACATTTCAGGTCTCAAATCAAAGGCAAGCGCCGCATCCGCCGCAGCGCGCAAGGCTTCAAGCATTTCCGCCGTTTTCCCCAAACGCGCATAAACTTTTGCGAGCTCGAATCGGCTTTCGGCGATATACCAAGGGCTGTCAACGCCGCGCTGTCCGTCAAAAACGATATCGTCTATCGCAAACATTTTTTGGAATACCGAAACTGCCTCTTCGTCAGGTATCAATTCTTCCTCCGCAAGCAGACATACGGAATGGCAGAGAGAAAAATAGCTGTCGTTAATATACTCTCTTACATATGGGAGCTTTTCATCCTGCTCAAGCGCGAACCACAAAAAGCTCTCTCTGCATTTTTCCAGCTTCGGAATTTGAGAAAAGACCTCGCGGCTCTTTTCTTTCCGCCCCATTTCATAATGTTGGAAGGCAAGCCGAGCAATTGCTTCAAAACGCAAATCCGCATCAATTCCGTACTGCGCCAAACGTTCGCCGAGGCGAACAATCTCAGCATCGTATTTTTCCATATTTTCTTTCCAGTCCGGAATGTTTCCGGAGCTGTCGCCGGACACAAACAGCGCATACATCAGCTTATTGAGCAGTTGTTCGTTATTTGGGTATTCTGCAACTCCCGCGCGGGCTATTCGGATACATTCGCCGATATTCCCTTTTGCAATAGCCATCTGAAACTCATTCAGATATCCGTCCACCCGCTGTTTTTCCGAAATATCGTCAACGCCTAAAAGCACGTCCACCGTAACCCCGAAAAACCCCGCTATAGTTGGAAGAAGCTCCATATCGGGATAGCAAACTCCGTTTTCCCAGCGGGAAACGGACTGACTGCTCACTCCCAAAAGCTGAGCGAAATCCTCCTGAGTTATATCCTTTTCTTTCCTAAAACGTTTGATATTAAGTCCGATTTTAAGTTCCATAATATGTTCCTTTCTAAAGCTATTCAAAAGCGCGCCCTTCAAGAACAGTTTATCATATCGTTTTATAAAAAGGAATGTCACGCTGCGAGAGATTTTTTAACGTTATTCGCGGATCACAAAACCGGTTTTTCAAGTCTTCCGCAAAGAGAAATCTGTCCATTTTAATTTTTCTAAATATTCGTCCGCTTCTTGCCTTGACTTAAAAATATAAACCTGCTTATCTCCGTGTTTTTCTATCATCTCATATATGGCGGGAAGCTTTTTGAGCGGAAAATCGGTTATCCACTCTCTGAATTCATCATCAAATTCAGTTTCAACCCACGGCATATCCTCTCTTTTTTTGCCGATTCTGGAGCTAACGCCGTCCAGACACACTTCAAGCGGATAATCGAGAAGAAAAACCGTGTCGCAATGCTTTAACCTGATTTCCAATGTCCTTTGATAATTGCCGTCAATTATCCACTTATCCTCAGCCAAAATATCATTTAATTTTTTATCAAATTCCTCGGCGGCAATATTCGTTTTATCCCGCTTATGCCAAATCAAATCCAAATGATAAAGCGGCAAGCCTGTTTCATCCCTCAGTCTGCGGCTAAAGGTGCTTTTTCCCGCCCCCGGACTTCCTATAACAATAATTTTTTGAAACATGGCTTCTCTCCCTTTAGCTCTTTATTTATCAGTTATTTGTTCTTTTGAAAAATCAAATGCCGGAAGAAAGAAAAACTGTTATATTCAGTTATATTGCAGGTTCTCATTTCGAGCGCAAGCATATTATCGTACCATTCAGGGGTAAACTTGATATCATCGTTTTGCGACAGCGCAAAAAATGTGCGGATACCAAAGATATTTTCCATAAACAGACCATATTTACGCCCTAAGCCGATAATATGATCATCGCTGTATGTATTGCGCTTTCCGAACATACTTTTTTCGTTATCGCCGCATTCAAGCAAATCGAGCGCGGCTTTCGGATCGTCCGCAAAAACAGCATAAGCCATAATTCTGCCCATAAGATTATGCTTTACAATTGAAAGCTTTCCGCCCGGCTTTACTATTCTCGCAAGCTCTTTAAGTATAACTTCTTTATCGGGAACATATTCCAGAACATTGTGGCAAAACACGAAATCAAATGAATTATCCGCATAGGCGCTCAGGGCTTCTTTGCCGCCGTGTATCAGCTCAAAATGATTTTCATGTATACTCAGTTTGATCATTTCTTCGTCAGGCTCAATAGCCACCACTTTATGATGCTTACCATAATGATCCGCGGTAACGCAAAATCCCGCACCGAAGTCAAGTATTTTCAGCGGAGAGTTATCCGATAAATCAAGCTGTTTGAATAATGTATCATAGAACATTCTCCCCCAAGGTTTTTCTATAAGTTTTCGGTAATCTTCAATAGAATTCGGCATACTCTCTTCCTCTCATAATCAAAAGTTATCTGTTTACACAATCAGTGAATACGTCAACTCGCGCGCGGTCTCGTTCCTTTTGGGATAAACTCTGATATCATTATCCCTTTCAAGTTCTAATCCTATTTTTTCCATAACGCGGGAAGATGCTGTGTTTCTATGGTCACAGTTGGCAGTGAGTTTTTTAATATGAAAAACATTGAGGGCAAAATCTCTTAATGCCATCGCAGCTTCGGTTGCATAACCGTTGTTCCAATACTTTTTATTCAATATCCAGCCCAACGCTCCGCTTTCACGATTATCGTCTAAATAAACAGAAATTGCGCCGATCTGTATGCCGTTAAGTTCTATGGCAAACTCATAGAAGCTCGGCGTCTCTTTTTCCCATTCCTTAGTCACACCTGATAAAAATTCCGCTGTTTCTTCAAGAGTTTTATTTGGCAGCCATTGCATATACATAGTGTTTTCATTATTTGATGCGTATTCGTGCACAGTTTCTAAATCCGTTATATTCAAAGGCCGCAAAAACAATCTTTCTGTTTTAATTTGATAATACATAGTTGCCCCCTCCTCTAAATCCCGATTTCTTTAATATTACACAGTGGGTGATTCTAAAAAGCGAATCGTTTTTTCATTGCAATTCAGCTCTGTTTCAATACCATAAGGAAGAATACCTATCGGTTTTGCATGTCCGAAATTCACATTATAGAAAATTGGTAACCGAATTAAATGTTCTTCCTCGGCAACGACCTGTCTGATCGCCTTTTTATACTCTTCATAATACGTTTCATCCTTAGGTTTGCCTACGATCATTCCGTTTATCGCATTTAAAACCCCCTGCGCGGCCAAATTTCTTAAAGTCCACAATACAAAGTCAGGGGATGGTTTATCCTCACTGGTTTCAAAAAACAGAATAGCATTTGCCCATTCATCCAACGTCGGCCAAATAGATGTTCCGTTCGCCATCATAAACACATCAATACAGCCACCCAGCAAATGTCCCTTTGCAATTCCGTTTCCGCTTATCACTTCATACCCGTAAGCGTCCTTTTTCATAGAATGAGAGGTGTTTTTATTACTCTCTTGCCAAGTAATATAATCGTCCGTCCATTCGGGACTCGGGAGCAATTCATATTCATCCCATGCTCCAAACAAAACGTCCTCCACCGCCTTTTTGGTGTAGTCAAACATTTTAACATATTCCCCAAATTCACACATAACTGACGGGCCGTAAAAAGAAACCAATCCTGCCTTGTGCATCATGAAATGATTTATTGTAGTATCAGAATAACCCATAAAAATTTTCGGATTGCTTCTTATAATATCCAAATCTATATAAGGGAGCGTTCTAATTGTATCGTCTCCTCCGATGGCGCAGAAAATTGCCGAAACGGAGGTATCCCGAAAAGCGTCCATCAAATCCCGGGCGCGCAATTGGGGATTTTTTGCAATAAACTCGCTCCCCTTTAGGGCATAAGGCATACACTTTACTTCTAAGCCAAAATCTCTCTCCAATCTTTCCTTAGCAATATAATATTTATGAATAAGGGCCTCATCGCCTAAGCCGCCCCAAGACAAGCTAACGATTGCAATTTTATCTCCGCGTTTTAATTTTTTTGGCTTTATCACGTATATTTCCTTCTTTCTCTGATTATTGCTATCATTCGGTTATCATAAAATGCCATTTAAGCTGATTATAACACATAATTTTGTAGTTTTCCAATAAACAAATGGATACCACCGAAGTGATATCCAAAAAATCATAATAAAAATATCCTCTTAAAAGTGACGGATTTCGCCGCCGTTTTCTCTGGATTCATCAGCAAGATATACGGATAGATGGCCGGCCACGCTGTCAAAAATCGAGGTGCAGGCAAGGCTTGCCTTTTCCCCCCGCACGAAACTTACAAAGTCCTCAGCCAGTTTTTCGTCGCCGCCGCCGTGACCTCCGTAAGCGCCAACCATATCTCCGGTAACCTGAAGGTCAACTTCTTCTATATCGCACTCCTTACCGGGGTCGGGATTGATTTTAGAAACATAAAACCTGCTCTCTTCAAAATTGCCGTAGATCTCGCCCTTTGTTCCGATAATATGTATACGTCTGAGCGGTGCGCTTGCTCCGCCTGTCATATTGTGGGTTCCGGTTGCTCCGCTTGCGAACTGAACGAGAACACTTTGATGGTCAACAACGTTATTATCGCTCTTATATATGCAGCGCGCATAAGGCGAATCGCTCTTCATCAAACGGATCTTATCCTCGATAGTGGGGTTTTCTATCCCCTCAAGCGCATCCCATACATAGAACGCCCAGCGGTCGGGATGGTCAATATAAAGCCTCTTGGTTGAAAAGACGCAGGTATCAACAAGCGGACAATCCACCATACACCTTGTTCCCGCACCCTCGGGGGCGTTTTCGGGCTTAAACTGGAATTTTCCGCCGACCGATGATACCGAAACAGGCGAAGTATCATTCATCATCCACATCATTATATCCATATCGTGGCAGCACTTTGCAAGCAGCATTGAGGTGTGGCTTTTTTCGGAATTAGCCCACTTACCTCTCACATACGAGGTTGAAAGATGATGATAGGACACATTTTCAAGCGTTTGGATATTTATAATATCGCCTATTTCGCCATTTACAATGCGCTCCTTAATGCCGTAATAAAACGGAGTATAGCGCAGAACGTGGCATATCATAACCCTGGAGTTATTTTTTCTTGCACATTCAACAAGAGTTTCCATATCCTCTTTGCAAACGGCAAAGGGCTTTTCGAGCAGCATATCATATCCCTTATCAAGAAGCGGAACCGCCGTTTCCAGATGCTGATGATCCATGGTTCCGTTTATAACCGCGTCCGCAAGCTTCGGAGCGGCGGCAAGGGCGTCAGCGTTTTCAAAACAGTTCTCTTCAGGAAAACCGAACATCTCCATTGCTTTTTTGCGTCTTATGGGGTCGGGATCGGCAACGCCGACTATCTTTAATTTTTCGGGATTAGTTAAAGCGAGCTTGCTGTAAACAAGAGCGCGGTGTCCCGCGCCGACAATAACGGCTGTAACAGGTCCATTTTCCATTTTTAACATCTCCGTTGGCCGCAAACGGCAAATCCTGCGGTTGATTATCCACTTCATTATACATCAGAAGATACGAAAATCAAGAGAAAAAACATTTTTACTTGCTTTTTTAAGCAAAAAATATACCTTCGTAGGGGCAGAGGATATTTATATTTTCGGCGTTACTCCCATATTCTCGGGATATAAATTTGCAGCCGATTGATACTCGTTTGCAAATTGATTTCTGAGCTCTTCGGGGGCGATAATTTCAGCACGAGTGCCGAAACCGAAGAAATAATCATATGCTTGTTTCGTACTGCAAAGGAATTTCAGAAGATATCTGCCGTCATCAAGCTTTTCAGGCATTTCGCTTAATACAGGGCGTGACTGAAGCACGGTGTTGTATGTATTCATACCGTGCACTGTAAGCAGGACTTTAATTTCAACCACATCTGCCAAAAGGTACTGTATGCTCCTTTCTTTAACTTTATCTTCAATTTCATTTATTTCAATTTGCGTCAACGAACCGTCCTTTGATGTTTTTCTTATTTCGCCTGTTCTTGCAATCCTGAATGAAGCTACTTTCCAGTTGCGATTCGGATCGTTTACTTTGCATCCAAGCCCCACAAGATAAGAAAAGGTAGTCAGCGGATCTGCCATTATTTTATAAGGCTTTGCATAAAAAGTCTCTTCTTTGCTTCGGGTTTCTTTGCCTGTTGTGATTTCAAGAATATTATTTTCGTTAATTGCAGTTCGAATCAAATTTACTTTTTCGGCATTTATTATTTTTTCACGCTCAAAGTGAGCCAATGAAGCATATCTCTCAATCACAGCTCTGAAGAATATATTCAATCTGTATTCTCCGTATACTGTTGCTTCAAAACATTCCTGAGCAAGATATCTGCAATTATCTTTACTGAGGACTATATTAACTCTGTAACTATCCGCAGACATCAGATCGTTGATTCTATCATTGATATCGCTGAGGTAATCCTGAAGCTCTTTGTTGAATTTTGGGGAATCCTCTTTTATATAAACCTTTAATGCTTCATTTTTCCTGCCTAAAGCAGCATATGCAAAAACATCATAGCTTTCGCTGTAGTCAGCACACATATTATAAAAAATCAGGTTCAGTATGCCGTTCCTTTTCAGTCCGTAAGTTCTCATATCATTCAGAATAACCGACCAAGCGAAATAACTCAACCTGAGCTGAAGTTTATCGGTTCTGTCTTTTGCAAAGCATACGATGTTCCCATTCTCATAATTCTTAAAATCCAAATACTTTCTTTTTTTCATTTTTCCTCCTGTTTGTATATATAATATGAACAGAAAAATGTACATTACATATAGATTATACTGCAAAACAAGGCACTTTTTAATAGGTTTATAAACAGAAATTAAAAAAAATATTTGGATTGCAGTTCCCATCTTTTTGATGTATTATAGCTATGAAAAGGGAGGTGAAAATAATGTTTTTCGGAGACAACATAGCTGATTGGATGAAAGAAGAATCCTGGGACAGAGAATACACAAACGAAAGCGACGGAATGCATTTCTTCGGCTCGGATGGGGATGACGGCTATACATTATGGTATAGTGATGACGGAACGCTTGACTGCAGACTTCCTACACCGATGGATGATGAATGAAGCTAAATTTTTCAAAAAATGATTATAAGGAGGTGCAAAGATATGCTTTTTGGATTAAGTGCGGCAACCGCAACAACTCTCACTGTGGTTGCGAATATCCTTGTTCCCGTTGGCGGAGCCTTGATTGCGCTTCAGCCTATAATGGACGCAGCCAAGAAAAAGTCTGCCGAAAAAAAGGACAGATGAGCGTCCGATTAATATTGATATAAAAGGAGGTTATCATATGCTCGCAGTACTCGGTATTATAGCCGTAACAGCCGGAAAGATTATACTTGCAATCATAAAATAACGATAAATCTGAGATTGCTATTCAGGTAATTCTAAATTTATTTATTGATTGATGATTCTTGCCGTGTATACACTGTTCTCTTCTTTTGTAATTATTTCGCAGCGTGCAATATTTTTTAGTTTTTTAGAATTTTTCATATTGATAATTGTCACCTTATACTCTTTTCCTCCAAACACAAAAAACCCCTTCTTGCCGCCTGGAGGATCAATGGTAACATCAACTTTTTTGCCTTTTAAGTCCGGAGCGTTATGCTCCGGCTCTTCTGCTCTTTGCTGCTGAGGTGTTTCTTCTGGACCGCATTCTTTCATCAGGTCAAACAGCGAGTCATACACATTAAAAAGAGATAGAGTGTATTTTACAGTGTTATTTTCTTTATCCAACTCCTCCTTGACTACAGCCGCCCTGATTGTATGACTTACACTGACTATTTTACTGATAATATAGTTTTTTCCTCCGCAATTTTCTATCTCTTTTTCACCGAAATTCAATATGTCCTTTCCATAAAGAATTCGGGCGTCATATTCACCGACTTTACCGTTTATGTATATTTCCGTTAGTTCACCGGAAATATTTTTTTTATAATAAGGTTCTGATTTAGGCTTAAAATCCACTATTTTGCTGCCCGGTCTGCGCTGATTCAGTCGGTAATCAGCGTTCGCAGTGCTTCTATACACACCGGGACTGACTTGAACTTCGGTGTTTTCGTAAGAAGGATTTATTCCGTTTCTGTCCTGTTTCAAACAATCGGAAAAATCAATTTCATCGGAAGATTGATTCAGGGGGACATTATCATAATAGGCGCCGGGCAAATTTTCCGAAATATAACCGGCAATTTGCGCCGCAGTGTAATCTTTACTTTCATTTGACGCAGCTGAGCTTTTCTGTTTTTTGACCTCATCTTGATGTTTCCTTGTATTTTTCATCGCTTTGATATCTTCCAGATATATCTTAAGCTCGCTGTTCATTTTAAAAACAGTAAATGCTTTTTCAAACAGTATACCCGGCAGCATAGAAAAATTACTTTCTTCTCGAGCATCGGCTATTGTTCTTTTCAATATCTCTTTCAGAAATTTGCTGAAAAAGCGTTCTGTAACAAATTCTTTGCTCTCATCCGCTTCCTCATTGAGTTCAGTCACTTTATCGAAGAGCTTTTTATTTTTACTGCGATAAAAAACAATAAAATTTTCGCATTCCGAGTATGAAAGGGGCGTATAATCTTTTTTATTATCATCCACAATATTATAATCGTATTGACGGATCCAATCAAACAGTATAGTCCTATCTGAACAATAGCAGTCAATCAAAATTTCCTCAAATACTTCAATCAGATCATTTTTATTTTGAGCACAGTGACAAACAAAAGTATTAAATGAATTTACAATGCTTAGTTTTGTTTTTAAGAGCCACTCGTTTGCTTTTTCTTCTGAGAAATGAGGATAATCGCAAATTGTTTCATTATATTTTCTGATATTCCAGCAGGAACCACCCAAATCTATATTATTGTTATGAACAAAACAATGCCGTATGTTTTCGGTTTTCCTTATTTCGTTATATAATTTTTTTTCTTCATCACCGATGAACCCAAATTTATTATCATTCTCATTTTTTATGATCTCACTGCATAAATAATTAGAATCATGGCAAAAGCGATAGAGATTTTGAAGCTCTGCAAAAAAATATGCGTCATCGCTTAACCCGGAGGTGTCAAACGGAGTAAAATAGGCAAACATAAACAAATGCGGTGCTATTTCTTTTTTAATCAGGTTGTTGATTTCTTCAGATTTTTTCTGCAAATCTATCTTTTTTGAAAGTTCAACCACATTGCTCATTTGCCGTTCCTCCTTTTCCACAAACCCACGGAGTGTGCGGCAAATTTGGTGTAGCCGATGCCCAGGCCAAAGCCTTCGGGACATTCACCCTCCTGAAGCTCTTTGTCCATATTTGGATTATAAAAATGTGCTAATACATGGCTTCCGTTTATTTTTATATAAAGATTGTTCTTATCTCTTTTTACTTCCCCGGAATACTTTTTCGGCTCACCTTTTTCATCACATATCATAAACGGCACAAACATACGATTGCTGTACATAAAATCTTTGTCAACTATATCCCTGCGTATTTTCTCGGCTTCATCCAATGACACTCCGAGCTGAATTCCTGCAAGTACTCCCAAAAGTAAAATGATCGGACTGTTGAATTCGCCTGACGCTTTTTTATAATCATCGCAAAGTTTGCTGATTTTTTCCCATCCCTCTTTTTCTTTGATGCATGTCTGCCGCCATTCCGTTTGTCCCGTTTTGCTTGCAAGCGGTCTTCCATTATAATAAAGCCATGTAATTTTTATCAGAAACGCTATCGCATATTTATTGGTCTCAACACACCTGTAATTATCCTTCTCATTCATAAAGTCCATAACTTTTTTGCAGATTTCTTTTTCTCCGTTGGTTATAACTTCCTTTGAAAGAATAGTTCCCACTTCGTTTCTGCAAATATAAGTAATGGCAGCCGGATTATTTGAGCTGCACATAGCGTCAAACAACTCATAAAACTTTTTGGCCGGAGAATCAGGATTGCAATTCTTCCTGTTTATAAGATCATCCAACGTTACGGGAGTCTTGGTCATATTTGTAACCGTAGTTATCCATCCGGACAGCGAATCACTTCCGTTGGAACCTCTGTTTGAAATGTTTTCCGGACCGATATCCCAGCAATGATCCGCGATATCCATCACTTCACATGCGTATTTCATTCTCTGCTGCTCATCTTTTTCGGCTTCATAAGCGACCTTAAACGCTTTGAACAGAGCGATATATGAATAACCGTTGCGACTATCCCTTTTTATTGCTTCTGCAAGCCTCTCGTATATGGAACCGAATTGATATATTTGCTCTGAGATATCATTATCACATTCACAACCCAATTCTTTCAGCTTTTCTGTCAACGATTTTATACTATAAAAGCAGTTTGCGATTTCAACAGCAGCATTATTAAGGTCTTTTGAAATGGAATTAACCTTGTGATAACTGCTCTCATACTGTTCTTTGAGCGAGTTGTCAATATCCACGGCATATTTAAAAATGTCTTTCATCTTTTCAAGCCGGGCATTGCAATCTTCTGCCGAATCAACCTTGTCATTATAACCGTAAATTTCCCTTGTGTAAGTAATATAAAGCAGCGCAAACTTATAGTCCTTTATTTTATAATTTTTAAATTCGTCGGCGATTTTCTTTATATATCTGCAAAAAGTCTCCCAGTGGGTATTAAATGGGTTATTATCTTTATTGCGGTATTTATCGTATCTTGAGTTCGGCCCCACCAATCTGAATAATTCCAGAAGACTTTCCGCTAATTTTTCATCGTATAATCTGTTTTTAAATATTTCAACCAGTTTTTCTATACAATTTCTTTGCTTTGTCTGCTCAGAGTCATCATTGCGCTGAAGATACAATTCCGCCTCTCTGGCATTTCTATAACGCAGGACATAGTTGCCGTCGGAGCTTTGATAATAATCTATCCATGGAATGCTGCGTGCAATCGCAGAACAGATTTTTTCGCGTGTTATCAGATCGCTGTCGGGACAAATCAGTGCAGATGCGATATGGCTCGGCATCTCCAATTTAAATTTGCCAAGCAATGCCACACATAAATTCAACGAATCAATATCATATTTTTTATCGTCTTTATTTTTCTTCTTTATTTCCTCCGGGTCAATACCGAAAGCATCCAGCAATTCTTCAAACGGATTAAACACATTAGGCGGGTTAAATTTATCAATAATATTATGAATTTCATTTGATACAAAATCATCGCCTATATATTGCTCTCTTGCTAAACCTTCGTTCATTGAATTACGGAGAATGTTGATAAGTATATAGAAATAATCGGAAATATCATTTGCATCGATATTTTTGTCCTCTTCAAATAATCTGAGGCGGGTATCCCAATCATCGTTTATAGAAGTATACTGCCTGAATTTTTGGATAAGCTCCGATTTTTCATCCCCGCGCATATCACGGCGCGCTCTTATATATACATATCCGGGGTTGCTAAAATCTGCAATATCATAATTGTCAGAATTGTATATTCGGCCAGGCTTGTTGTTTGAATCGAACTCAAAGAAATTTACTGCATCTTTGCAGTCAGCTTTAGGCATATTCATTTTTTCGTCTATATAAGCACTGCACAGCAAAACGACCTTTCTGCCGAGATTTTGTAAATTCATAAATAAATTGACTGCGTTATCGCTCACCGACTTATATGATGAGCAATCCCATACAACAAGCAGCGATACATTTGAGCATTTATTAACAATATACTCTATCATCTTTGAAAGCTCTTTAAATTCCGCGCTGCTTTCATTGCTGAGAGAGGCATCGCCGTTTTTTATATAAAGAACGGGGTGCTTTTTTTCAGCAAAAACACGGTAAGCAACAGAGGCAATAGTTACGCTTTTACTGCTTCCGGGAGGGCCAAAAAGTATAATGGGCTTCAGTGCTTTTTTTCCGTTCAGCATTTTCTGCACATAATAAAAAACTTCATCCTCATAATAACGCTTAATATGAAATGTTGGTGTGGAAATATAACCGTACCACTGCGGTTTATCTGAGGAGGTTCCCTCCAGAAAACGCATATACAGATGCTCCTGCAGCACATTCGGATTGATCTTGTATACTTCTTCACGGGATAGCAATGTGGCAATATTTTCATATCTGAATAAATCCTGAGGATTAAATTCTATCGGTTTTCCGTCCACGAAGAAAAAGTCAGAGGATGTATCAACATCAAAATAACCGTCACCTTCAGAAATCTCCTCATTTATTGTTTCGTACCAATCCAATGCTTCAGAAAGTTTTTTTTCCGAAAAAGCGATTTCGTGTTGTTTATTTTCAGAAAATGCTTTAAGATTCTCATACTCAGAGCAATCCTTATTCATTCCCCAAATCTGAACATTGGAATAAGGGATATCCTGAAGAATATCCTGTAAATTATTATATGGATAATCCTCCTTATCCGGATTATAACCTATAATTACCAAACAATTTTGAAGTGAAAGACGGTCGGGGAGGCTGTTCATAATATTACTGGATTTACGCCAATTGATACGATCACCTGTTTTTTCGCCAATTCTGAAAATCGGCAGCTTTTTTTTATTGAATAAAAGTTGTTCTTTTTCGGAATAAAAGGCTTCTCTAAAATCTCCGGCATTAAAATATTTGTGGATATCGGCAGATTGACTTGTTATAACACATGCCCAGGGTAGCCCCGCAACCGATTCAATTTCTTCTCCGGATGCATCCTGACCTATATAAAGAATAATATGGTTGAGTTCAAAGCGTTCATATAGATCGGTTAACCATTTCTGTGCAGAATTTCCTATTTCCGGCATACAAAAACCTCCATCTTTGTATTGACTTTGTTTGCAGATATAAAATGATGATTTATTGTTTTAACATTATATTATTATATTATCTTTACTTATTATTTTCAAGGAATAAGACTATCGTTGATATACAATGATATGCAAAACCACTCTGCAGCATATGATTCTCGCAACGATATACATCGCTTTTTTATTATAACAGCAAACGAATATTAAATCAATTATTTATAAGCGAAGCAACTTCTTTATTCTTTATTCATTGAAAATCCTTTTGAATAAATACAAAACAAAAGTCCTACCGACAAAAGTCGACAGGATTTTCGTTATGGCTGGGGAGGCGGGATTCGAACCCACGCATACAGCAGTCAAAGTGCTGTGTCTTACCGCTTGACGACTCCCCAACGGAGTTTTCTGTTAAATAAAAAAATGGGGTGGGTGATCGGGGTCGAACCGACGACCTCCAGGGCCACAACCTGGCACTCTAACCAACTGAGCTACACCCACCGCATTCGCCACGCCGCTTGCGCCCGTGACTTTTGATATTATATAACAAGAATTGAATGTTGTCAATACAGAATTTTGATTTTTTGGCGAAAAGAGAGAGGCTGTTTGCGGCAGCCCCTCATTTTCAGCTCGGAATTCAATCAGATATTTGCTATTTCTTCCTGAGAAACTGCTCTGAGCCCCTTTGCGGCGAGAGCGGCTTCGGCGGCGGAGGTGTCAGCAACGCGGAAAATCATATAGGCGTGGGAAGAATCATTTCCGCCAAGGAAGGAATACATATACTCGATATTAACTCCCGCTTCGTTAAAGGCACACAGCAGCTTATTAAGTCCGCCCGGCTCGTCGGGAACGGCATAAGCCAAAACGGGCGAAAAATTAGCAATAAAATCGCCGTTTTTAAGAACATTTGCGGCCTCAAAAGCGTCGTCCGCAATCATACGGGCGATGCCGAAATCCTTTGTTTCGGCAAGGGAGAGAGCGCGAAGGTCAATATTGTTTTCGGCAAGAAGAGCAGTCATTTCGCTGAGCTTGCCGGGCTTGTTTTCAAGGAAAACCGAAATTTGCTTTATACTCATAACTTTTCCTCCTTAGGTCTGTGGAGCTCAAGCTCTCACTTTTATTATATTTTGCGTTTGTCTATAACTCTTACCGCCTTGCCCTCGCTGCGGACAATGCTCTTGGGCGCAACAAGAGTTACGCTTGCTTTAAGTCCGAGCATAGATTTTAATCCGTCAACAAGGACTTTCTGACGCGCCTGAATTTCGCCCACGTTATCGGTGAACATTTCGGGGGTCATTTCAACCTGAACATCGAGGGTGTCGGTATTGTTAACACGGTCAACTATTATTTGATAGTTGGCAGCATAGCCGTTGTTGAGAAGGACGGTTTCTATCTGGCTCGGGAAAACGTTTACTCCGCGGATTATGAGCATATCGTCCGAGCGTCCTTTTGGCTTTGTCATACGAACGTGAGTGCGTCCGCAGGGGCATTTTTCGCGGGTAAGGGTGCAGATATCGCGGGTGCGGTAGCGAAGCAGCGGAAACGCCTCTTTATCTATGGACGTGAACACAAGCTCGCCCTGAGTTCCCTCGGGAAGCACTTCGCCGGTTTCGGGGTCGATGATTTCGGCGATAAAGTGATCCTCATTTATATGCATACCCTTTTGGTCGGAGCATTCAAACGAAACGCCGGGACCGGAAAGCTCTGTAAGGCCGTAAATGTCAAATGCCCTGATTCCGAGGGTCTTTTCTATATCTCTGCGCATTTCCTCGCTCCAGGCCTCAGCGCCGAATATTCCCGCCTTAAGGGGGATATCATCGGGTCCGTAACCAAGTTCTTTCATTCTCTCGCCCAAATATGCGGCATAGCTGGGAGTGCAGCAGAGGATCGTTGACTTAAGGTCCATAATGAACATTATCTGACGGTCGGTGTTGCCCGATGAAGTGGGAATGGTGAGGCATCCAACCTTGTGGCTGCCGCCGTTAAGTCCGGGGCCGCCTGTAAACAGGCCGTAACCATAGGACACCTGGCAAACATCCTCGTCCGTTCCGCCCGCGGCAACGATAGCTCTTGCGCAGCATTCTTCCCATATGTCTATGTCCTTATGGGTATAAAACGCAACAACGCGCTTGCCGGTCGTTCCGGAGGTAGACTGAATACGAACGCATTCCTTAAGGGGCTTGCCCATAAGTCCGTAAGGGTAGGCCTCTCTCAAATCATCCTTTGATAAAAACGGAAGCTTATAAAGATCGTCTATCGACTTTATGTCGTCAGGCGAAACGCCCTTTGCCTCCATTTTTTTGCGGTAGTAAGGGACATTGTCCCAAACGTGCTGAACCTGCTTCAAAAGACGCTCATTTTGGAGTTTTATCATCTCCTCGCGCGAAGCACATTCAATCTCGGGCTGGAAATACCTTTCCATAGGGATACACTCTCCTTTATATTATTTTTAGCGGTCGGCGGCTAATTGTTAGTCACTGGCTGCCACTCTTCCTATTGCAAAAGCTTTTTTATTTATCTCAAGGAATTTTTGCGGCACTATAGCCTCTAATGAAGACAGCCACTTTTCTTCGGGAATATCAAAATAATGAGAAAGCCTCCCGAGAAGAACTATATTTACCGCTTTTATTGAACCTGCCTGCTCGGCAAGGTCAAGGCAGTCAAGCGCGTCAATATGTATTCCGGCGGCCTTTATTTTTTCAACCAGGTTTTCCGGATATACGGCTGCGCCCGTTATAACGGGCATAGGGTCTATCTGTTGGGTGTTTGTTACAATAACTCCGCCTTTTTTAAGAAACGAAGTGTATCTTGCCGCTTCAAGCAGCTCAAAAGAAACAATAAAATCGGCTTCGCCCTTATCTATGACCGGAGAGTATACCTTATCGCCGCAGCGAACGTAGGTCACAACGCTGCCTCCGCGCTGAGACATCCCATGAACCTCGCTCACCTTAACGTCATATC
>JAFLUL010000030.1 GCA_022508845.1 Oscillospiraceae bacterium
TTCCTTTATTATTTTTGCCGCGGTTTTTGCGCCTATCCCCTTTACAGCGCCTGAGGCAAGATATCTGAAGAGCTTAGCTGAGGTATCGGGAAGGCTTCTGCTGCAAGCGGATATTTTAAACTGCCTTCCGAAGGTTGAATGAGTTCCCCAGGCTCCTTCTAAATTAACCTCTTCGCCCGCGGTTATATCGGACAGAACTCCAACGGCGGTTATAATATTTCCTCCGCTGTTTACCTCCAATACAGTAAAGCCGCTGGTTTCATTTCTGAAAACAACGCTTTCAATTATGCCGCTTATTTTCTCGCCGGTTATATCGTCATTCATCATCATAGTCATCATCGGGGGAAACATAAAAATAGGCTGTGTCCGCCAACGCCTTTTTATTATTCATAAGTCTGCCAAGTCCCAAAACGGCGCAGTTTTCAGGGTTATCCGCTCTTCTTGTTATAATGCCGGTGTTCCATTCGATAAACCTGTCAATTCCGTATAAATTCGCGCTGCCGCCGCTGAGGGTTATTCCCGTGTCGTCGATATCGGCGATAAGCTCGGGCGGGGTTATCTCAAGAACGCTCCTTATGCAGCCGAGAATTTCATCCATATAGGATTTGAGCACCCAATATACCTCGCTTGAGGTTATCTCAAATAAAACAGGAAAGCCGGTGTCGCGGTTTTTTCCGCTTGAAACAACGGCAACTTCCTCATTTCTGAAAATCGCCGTACCAACGGTTCTTTTTATGCGGTCGGCGGTATCGGGGCCTACCTCGATATTGTGTTCTCTGAAAATATATTCCGAAATGACCCGCGTTAGATGGTTTCCGCCTACCCTTACATTTTTTGAAACGGCGATATTTCCCATTGTTACAACAGCACAGTCGGTTGTGTCGGCTCCGATATCGCATATAAAAGTTCCCTTTGGTTCGGTAAGGCTGATTCCCGAACCGATGGCGGAGGCAAGAGCCTCTTCAAAAAAGCAGGCTTTTCCGGCTCCCGCATCGGTAACAAGGTCGAGAAGAGTCTTTTTTTGGAGAGCGGAAACGCTGCTCGGAACGCACATTAAAACTGTAGGCTTAAAAAGTCTGCCCGCGCAAACGGAATCAAAATACTTTTTCAGCATATTTTTTGCCGTATCATAATCGTTAATAATGCCGTCCTTTATGGGATATACGCTCATCATAGAATCCGGAAGCTTATAAAGCATCTCTTTTGCCGCATTTCCCATAGCAATAGGCTTTTTGGTATACTTATCGCATATAACAACGCTGAGCTCGGAGAGCACTATGCCTCTGCCGTGAGCGTAAATTTTAAGATGATTTGAACCGAAGTCAAGCCCCAGCTTAATTCCCGGCACGGTGCTATTCCCCCTTATGCTTTTATTTTAATATAATACCACAAGTATACATACGGTTTCAAGTATGAGCAAGATTATTTTTTTAATAATAAACAAATTGTTCTTTCGCTCTTTGTTCAAAATATAAAATTTTTTTTAATCGAAAAAAATTTATTCACAATATTTGGGTTATATGTTAGAATGAACCCATACAATAAAAAAGGGAGAAAAATTATATGGATCATAATCACAGCACATTTTCTTTTCCTTCTCATACGCTCAGCACGGATGTTTTTGTTCAGAGCCTTTCGCCCGCAAACCCCGCGGATATAAAGGGAGTTATCCAGATAGTTCACGGAATGGCGGAACACACCGACAGATATATCGACGTTGCAAAATATCTCTGCGACAGAGGCTATGCCGTTATAATGAACGATCACGCTGGCCACGGCAGAAGCGTTAAATCCGATGAAAACAACGGCTATTTCTGCGATAAAGACGGCTGGCTCAAACTTGTTGACGATGTTTATGAGGTAACAAAGCTCGCAAAAAAGGAATACCCGGAAAAAAAGATAATTATCTGGGGGCATTCTATGGGCTCGTTTATAACAAGAAAATATATCGCAAAATATAAAAACGCCGTTGACGCCGCTATTATCTGCGGAACCTCCGGAGCAAACCCCGGAGCGGCGGTGGGAATAATTCTTGCAGGAGTTATCGGCGCGGTTAAGGGCAAAAAACACAAATCAAAGCTCATAAACGGCATAGCCTTCGGCTCTTATAACAAACGTTTTGAAGGCAGCACAGGCTTTGAATGGCTTTCAGTTAATGAAGAAAACGTTGCAAAATATATGGCTGACCCGAAATGCGGTTTCCTGTTTTCAGCTGCCGGGTATAAGGATCTGTTCAGCGTATTAAAGGCGGTATCCTCACAGGAATGGTACAGCGATGTTCCTTCCGCATTTCCTATACTGCTCATATCCGGAGCTGACGATCCTGTTGGAGCCTACGGCAAGGGCGTTCGGGAGGTATACGATAAGCTTAATGCCTCCGGACATACAAACATTTCAATCAAGCTCTATGAAGGTCTTCGCCACGAAATACACAACGAAAAATCAAACGCTGAGGTTTACTGCGATATTGCCGACTTTGCCGACAAAATAACTAACAACTGAAAATAAACAAACAAAAAAATTTAGGGCGTCTTCATTTTGAAGACGCCCTCGGCTTTTTGCTTTTTTATGATACCTTATCAAGATAATACATTGAAACATATCCTGTATGTCCGAGATAGTTTATCTCGCCCCAGTAGCGGCGGGTTTCGTCGTTTCCGCCGGCGTCAACTATTCTTGTTACGGTTATTTTTGTTCCGTCGGCAAGTCCCATAAGGATTTCTGCAGAGGCTGAGGCGGAAGCTCTGAACGAGAGAGTTGAACCGTCGGTTGCAACGGTATAATCGCCGGGAGTGTAGGGAGATGAAGGAGCGGCGGTTGTGTTTTCGGAAGATGATGACGGATCTGAAGCGTTACCTGAGCTTGGAGCTTCGGATGAAGGTTCGCCTGAGGGATCGCTCGGGTTTTGAGATGAAGGATTCTGATCGCCTGTTGAGCTTTCAGATGATGGGATTTCTTCAGGGGTTATTATGCTGCTCGAAAAAGCGTTTTTAAGATAGCTCATTGCAACCCAGCCGTCGTAGCCGTAATAAGAGGTTTTTCCCCAGTATTCAACCGTTGCGCCAGGATCCTCATCGTGGAAAATTTCGCTTATGGTGAGCTTTGTGCCGTCCTTTATTTCAAGGATAACATCGCCGGACAGAGAATGATCCTTTCTGAATTTAAGGGATGACCCCTCTGTGTTTACAAGATATTCGCCCTCGCTGTAAAGCTCGCTGGGCTGAACCTCAGATGTGTCGGGTTCAGACGATGTTATTTCCTCAGACGGAGCAGAAGACGAAGTTTCTTCCGACTTTTTTGCGGAAAGCATTCCCATATATTTTCCGAAAACAACGCCGAGGACTATTAAAAGAGCAACAGCGGCAATAAAGAGAATAATCATGCGGCGGTTATACGGATCATTGCGCCTTTCTCTCTTTCTGTTTTTTTCGTTCATTTCTTCAACTTCGCTTCTCTGATATGTATAAGTGTTGTTGTCTTCCATATTGGTCTCCTTATAAATTCAAGCTGTATTCTACCGCTACGCCGAATATTTCAAGATCATCCTCCGAAGAGTCGGCAATAATTGGCTCGCTGTCGGGGAATGAACCTGTAAAAATCATTCCGCCGTCATAATAACTTATCTTTTTCAAATAGATCTTGCCGTGAAGCTTAAATAACACGGTTTGGCCGTGAAGGCACGAAGGCTGAAGCCTTATGAGAACCAACGCTCCGGCAGGAATAAGAGGGGCGAGCCCCCTGGCATCGTTTTTCAGCATTATATAGGTAAAGCCTGTGTCGAGATATTCGGGCAGAATGCTCTTATAATAGTCCGGTTCGCCGCCGTTTTCATACTCCGAAAGCCTGTAAACAGGGATGTTGGTTCTAACCGCTCCCTCTTTTCCGAGGAGAGCGTCACGGCACATCAGATAATCAAGACTGCAATCGAAAATAGAGCTTATTTCAACAAGAGTGTTTATATCCGGCTCGTTTGAGCCAAGCTCCCACATTCTTACCGCGCTGCCGCTCTTATTTAGCTTATCGGCAAGCTGATTTTGAGTCATACCTGCGTTCTTGCGAAGCTTTTTCAGCCTCACGCCGAATCCGTTTCTCTCTTTACTCATTGCTTCACCCACTCCTTTATATTATACATTATTAAATTCAATAATGCAATAGGAGAAAAGGAAAATGTTAGAAGAGTTTAGCGTTTGAAGTTCAGAGCTGAGAGCTGAGATTACGGAGCTGCGGTCGGCATTATATATAATCAAAACACGCAGCGTTTTCCTAATCTAAACTCTGCTAAACTCTTAACTCTTATATTATACAGTCATATTCTATCTTATTACCTGTGAAGCTGTCCGCATCAAAAACCTTTCCGTTTATGCGAACGGATTTTACAAGCTTTTTGGTTCTTACAAACTCTTTCTTTCCCGGGCAAAATGGATATATGCCTATTGAAGAAAAGACATACCACAGCGCCATAGTGCCGTTGTCCTCATCTCCGGGGAATCCGTCGTCCTCAAACGAAAATGCCTCCTCGCATATTTTTTGAACCCAATATGAGGTTTTTTCAACGTCTCCGAGGGCGGAATAAATATACGGGATATGAAAGCTCGGCTGATTTGAAATTGCACACTGTCCGAAATCCGCGGCGGCCATTTCGGTCATCTCGTGTATTTCACAGGAATAACCAACGACCTCATAATCGGGGGAAGCGGCAAACAACTCGTCAATTTTTTTTATAAGCTCTTCTTTTCCGCCGTAAAGAGAAGCAAGCCCCTCTATATCGTGGGGGACGGCAAACGAATTCTGCCAGGCGGAGCCTTCAGTGTAGTCCCTGCCCCAAGCGGTGGGACTAAAATCAGGTCTGAATTCTCCGTTTTCAAATTTAGGACGCATAAAGCCGGTTTCTTTATCAAATAAATTTTTATAGTTCTTTGCCCGGCGGTGGTATTCGGAGGCCAAATCGTCTTTGCCGAGAATTTCGGCAATTTTTGCAATACACCAATCGCCGTAGGAAGCGTCAAGAGTTAAATTAACGCTCTCCTTATGCGCTTCGATCGGAACATAGCCAAGTTTTACATAGCTCTCGGCGCCGCTTCTGCCGTAGTCGTCGTTTTCGGAATTAACATTCGCGTGCTTGAGCATTCCCTCAAGGGCGGTTTCAAGGTTTTTCCCTGTTAAAATCCCCTTAACTGCCGCATCGCACAAAACTGCGTCCAAAAGAGTGCTCGGCATACATCCTCTTTCGCCTATCGAAGGCCAGCGCGGGAGCCAGCCGCACTCAAGATAATCGTTTATAAAGCCCTCGCACATCTCCTTATATTCGTCTTTAGCAACAAGGGAGAAAAAAGGATAAACGGTGCGATATGTATCCCAAAAGCCGTTGTCGGTGTATCTTACGCCGCTTTTAACCGTTCCGTCGAAGGGGCAATAATGAACGGGCTTATTATTTTCATCAAGCTCATAACACTTATGCGGATATAAAAACGCGCGGTACATACACGAATAAAAGGTTTTCATCTGTTTTTCATCAAATGCCTCTATCTGAACCCTTGAAAGACAGCTCTCCCATATGCTTTCGGCGTCGGATTTAATTTTATCAAAATTTCTGTTTTCAAAATCTCTCTTAAAATTAAGCTCCGCCTGTTCAAAGCTTATATATGAGGTTGAAACAAGGGCATTAAGCTCTTTTCCCGAAACGCTGAGGTGAACTCCCCTGTTTTCTGCATACTCATTTATTCCGGATATCTGACCTTTGCCGAATTTAATGACCGCAAACATCTTAAAATTGACAGCGTTTTCATCGCAGCAATTATCAACGGTTATATAATACGCGTCCTTTTCGGCGCGGTAATCGCAGGTGAAGCCTCCTTCAAGCGGAAGCAGCGAAAAATAGTTTTCTTTTTCGTCATTAAAATGAACCCTTATCGCGCCTCCTCTTTCGGCGGGTGTAAGCTCAAAAACGCAGCGGCTCCTTAAAAGCTCAAGCTTCATATAGTTCGGCATCAGCTCGGCGTTTTCGGGGCGGTAACCCGACCAGCGGTCAGACGCGGAAAACTCGGGTTTAAACTTTTGCGGGAAAAATATAAGCGAGCCGTAGTCGGCGATCCAGGGGCTAGGCTGATGAGTTAGCCTTATTCCCTCAATGCATCTGTCGGCAGGATGAAAAAACCAGCTTGACGAGCTGTTTGTTTGCGGAGCGAAATTTGCCATGGCAAAAGGCAGAGCCGTTAAGGGAAGGGTGTTTCCGTTTGAAAAGCGGTGAACGGACGCGCTCCCCTGTTTTATATTAACATAGGGTAAATACTTCATCTTTTTCTCCTAAAAAAAGGCTGCCCGTATCAAAGAAACGATGCAGCCCGAATTATTATTCGCTCTTTATTTCAATATTGAAGCCCTTGGATTCAAGGAAGGGTTTTATGCGCTGAGCGTGGTTGAGAAGAGAGCTTATCGACATATCGTGGTTCAGCGCGTCAATGAGCAGGGATATGTATTTTGAGAGATCAACCTCAACAAACCATTCTCTTTCAAGCAGCTCGGGAGAGCGGTAAATAAGGTTTGTTGTAAACACCTTGCTTATTGCGCCTTCCTCATAGGCGTCATCAAATATTTTAAGGCCGTTGCAAAACAGACCGAAAGCGCAGCAAACGTAAATATTTCTTGCGCCCATTGATTTGAGTTTTCTGGCGACCTCTATCATTGATTCGCCGGAGCTTATCATATCGTCAACAACGACCACGTCTTTATTTTCAATGCTGGAGCCTAAAAACTCGTGGGCGATAATGGGATTTCTGCCCTTAACAACGCGGGAATAATCCCTTCTTTTATAAAACATACCGAGATCGAGGCCGAGCATTGAGGAATAATAAACTCCTCTGTTCATACCGCCCTCATCGGGAGAGATAATAACAAGATGCTCCTTATCTATCTTAAGCTCGGGAGTTGAATTCACAAGAGCCTTTATCATCTGATAGGTTGTGTAAACATTTTCAAAACCCTTAAGAGGAATAGCGTTTACAACTCTAGGATCGTGAGCGTCAAATGTGATAAAGTTATCAATGCCGTAAAGGTTATAAAGCTCCTGAAGCATTAAAGCGCAGTCGAGGGATTCTCTAGTGCTTCTCTTATGCTGTCTGCCCTCATATAGCATAGGCATAATAACGGTTATTCTGCGGGCTTTGCCTGTCATAGCGGCAATAGCTCTTTTGAGGTTTGCAAAGTGTTCGTCCGGTGAATAAGGAATCTTGTGTCCGTAAATTTCGTGAGTTATGCCGTAGTTAAAGCAGTCGCAAAGAATAAAAACATCATAGCCGCGAACAGAATCCTTAAGCTGGCACTTGGCTTCGCCTGTGCCGAATCTCGGGAATGAGGCTTTAATAAGATAGGTTTCTCTCTGATAGCCGTGAAAGGCTATGGTGTCCTTATGCTCGCTATCTCTTCTCTCGCGCCACTTAACAAGATATGAATCGATCTTGGAAGCAAGCTCTTCGCAGCCCGGAAGCGGAAGAATACCGAGAGTACCAACAGGAATGGTTTGAAAATCATCGGTGTAAACAGGCATAAACAGTTATCTCTCCTTTATTTTGTGATTTGAAAATAATCGTATTTCACGATCACATACTATATTTTACAACAATTTATAGCTTTTTCAAGTAAAAAAATGTTTTTTTTGACAGTTTGCATGTAAAATAAAATCGATAAATTTTAAATGTTTTGTGCATTTTATACTGTTTTTATCTCATCTGCTCTCACAAACGCGGCGTTCCTCCCCTGCCTACGGTTTTTTGCTGCGGCGCGGGCTTCTCAATACGCTGCCTTGTTACCTTTTTATCAACGAGCCTGTCCTGCTTTACCGATAGGATAAACGAATTATCGCCAATGTAGTTATAAGCCGTTTTATTAAACTCAACATTGTTTATCTCTTTTTTCAGCGAATTCATCGGCGCTATAGAGATAATAAATCCGAGAGCTATTGATATTAACACTCCGAGAACGCTCAAAGCCGAAAAATCATCAAGAAACATAGAAATAACAAACAGCATCGCAAACGAGAGAACGGAAAACACGAGGGTGTAAATCAGTTTCCATTTGAGATATGCCTTTTTATCCATCGGCATTTCGCCAACAAACTTTCCAGTTTGCCCGTTCATTGCAAAGGAATAGGTTTTGCCCTCATAGTCCGAATTAAGCAGCCAAACGGGAAGAAGCGCGTATTTCGGCTTTTTATTGGTGAAATTAAAATCGGATTTTTGGGTTTGAACGCCCGTGTATCCGTTTACGGTGTTTCTGAAAAGCTCCGAAGAAGTGTTCTTTGCCCTCTCGTTTACCCGGCTTATCCCGTCGGCAGGCGGGAGATCGAATTTATCGGCAAAATAGCCCGAAAGATAGGCGGTTGAAAAATCCTTTGCCTGAGAATAATCGAAGGGTTCAAGCGATTCCATCATATCGTCCGGCATCTTTTTTGAGGCGTCCATAGGGATCCCGCTGAAAGTGACGCTGCCTGCTCTTTCAACCGAAAAAATTTCGGTTTCACGGACAATATAGTCTCCCTCTGTTCTCTGACGCGTTTTTTCAGCCTTATAGGTTATATTCACATCGGTTTTAACGTCATACAGCCAAAAAGGAACGTATATCCCCTTTATCTCATTGAGTCTGCTGTCGGAGCTGAAGGACTTCGGAAGCAGCTTCTTTTTTGACATAAAATTCTTAAGAGATGTTTTTGCGTCGTCCTTCGACAGATTAAAGGGAACAACCGAATCGGGAATATTCTCGCCCGAAAGCCGTCCCGACAAAATTATGGGGTTAGCACAATACGGACATTTGGTTGCAGCGGTGTTTTCATCTGTTAAAAGCTCTCCTCCGCAAGACCTGCAAATATAAATTCCCAGGGAATTATCGGCGGTTTCGGAAGAGGGCTGAGAATGAAGAACGCTATCCTTTTCTTTAAGCTCCTCAACGGAAAAAACAGTGTCGCAGAAAGGGCAGCGCATTATCCCCTCTTTTTCGGAATACTCAACATTACCCCCGCAACAGGGGCATTTATATTCTATGGTATTTGCCATATCTTCCTCCGCGCAGCAATATCGAAGTTAATTCGTTATGTCATTAGCGTCAAAGGGGTCGCCGCATTCGGGGCAGAATTTAGGAGGATTTTTCGGATCATCAGGCTCCCAGCCGCACTTATCACACTTATAAAGCGGCTCATCCGCGGGCTTTTTTGCTCCGCAGTTTGTGCAGAATTTGCCCTTATTTTCCGCGCCGCATTCGGAACATTTCCAGGAGTTTTTATCTGCGGGCTTAGGTTCGCCGCACTCGGGGCAGAATTTTCCGCCGGAAGAAGCTCCGCATTTTGGGCAAATCCAGCTATTCGTTTCGCCCGAAGCCGCCTTTTTCGGAGAGACTTCTGCGGAAGGCTGCTGCGCACCCATCTGGAACAGGCTCGAAACGTTTGAGCCCATACCTCCTGCCATACCCATTCCCATAAAGCCCGAAACAGCTCCCTTGCTGTTTGAAGCAGCGCTTCTCATAGCGTCCGCCTGAGCAGCGGCGAGATTTCCCGCGGCGAGATTCGGACTGCTCATAGCCGCGCCTCTTTGGAGCTGCTTTATCATCTCCTGATCCTCTTCGGGGAGGGTTAAAGATCCGAGGGCAACGCTAACAACGCTTATGCCGCGCTTTTCGCTCCATTTTGATGAAAGAGCGGTGTTCATAGCGTTTTCGAGGTCGGTTGTGTGGGCAACTATCTGATTGGGTCTTATTTCAAGGTTTGATATCTCGGCAAAAGCGGGCTGGAGAGCGGAAATAAACTCGGTTTTGAGCTGAGGATCAATTTCTTCTCTCTTATATTCGCTTGCCACATTTCCGCATACGTTTGTATAGAACAAAAGCGGGTCGGTTATCTTATATGAATAAACTCCGGAGCAGCGAACAGAAACATCAATATCAATACTTATTCTTGAATCAACAACTCTGAACGGAACGGGGTTTGGAGTTCCGAATTTATTGTCAATTATCTCTTTGATGTTGAAATAATAAACTCTCTGATCCTTGGCAGTATCGCCGCCGTAGGTAAAGCGTTTGCCTATAACCTTAAAAGTTTCGATTATGCTCTTTCCCAAAGAGCCGGCAAATATACTCGGTTCGGTTGAGGAATTATAGGTGAACTCGCCTGGTTCGGCACAGACCTCAACAACCTTTCCCTGCTCAACGATTATCATACACTGTCCGTCGGCAACGGCAATGCCTGAGCCGTTGGATATAATATTGTCGTTCCCCTTAGTGTTGGAGGAACGCGAGGTTATGCGCTTTTGGCCTTTCGCAACAAGAACGTTTTTATTAAGAGCCTCGCAATAGAAAAATTCCTTCCATTGATCGGCGAGAACTCCGCCCACGGCTCCTGAAGCAGCTTTAATAAGTCCCATATTTATACCCCCTTCGGTTTTCTGTTATTTTACTACACTTTCTTAAAAAAAGCAAGAAAAAACAGGACTGAGAGAAACAAAGATATTTTCGCCGCTATTATAGCATATTCCGAAATCGCACTTCTCCCCGAAAACAACAATTTTTTAAATATTTTTTTCACGCGGAGTTTTTTATCTTCCTCTTCCTCTGATTCTATATCTTTATCTTACTCTGTCTCTATATCTATCTCTTACTCTATATCTTACTCTATCTCTTACTCTATCTCTATGTAACATTTTTGAACATCAGCGTAACATAAACGTAACAGCGCGTAACATAAGAGTAACACAGCGTAACATAAGAGTAACAGCGTGTAACATTGTTACGCCGGTGAAAACAAAAACAATCTGTTACGCCGGTGTAAACAAAAAAAAATCCTTCTTTACATTAAGCAAAAAAAGGATTAAGATATATATAAGAAAAAAACGGAGGGAATCTTTATGAAAGATAAAATCAATGTGGCAGTGATAGGCTGCGGAACCATTGCGAATTCGGCTCACATACCGGCTTATATCGCCTCGCCTGTTGCCGAAATAAAATATTTTTGCGACATTATCCCCGAAAGAGCGGACAGCGCAGTTAAAAAGTACGGCTGCGGTAAGGCAGTTTACAATTATAAGGATATACTTGACGATCCCGACCTTGACGCTGTTTCCGTTTGCACCCACAACGATATGCACTCGATTATAGCCATTGACTTTATGAAACACGGCAAAGACGTTTTATGCGAAAAGCCCGCCGCAAGAATTCTGAGCGAGGCTCTCGAGATGGAAAAGGTTTCGTATGAAACGGGCAGAATACTCTCCATCGGCGTTTGCAACCGCTATTCAAACGCAGTTAACCGCATTAAAAATATGATAGAAAACGGCGATCTCGGCGAGGTCTATCACGTTTTCGCCAGCTTCCGCGCTCACCGTTCAATTCCGGGACTCGGAGGAGATTTCACAACCTTTGCCTCTTCAGGCGGCGGCGCACTTATTGACTGGGGAGTGCACTATATCGACCTCATAATGTATTGCTTAAACGATCCTAAGGTTTTAACCTGCTCGGGAGAAGCTTTCTGCAAATTGGGCAAGGATATGAAGAACTACGTTTATGAAAGTATGTGGGCTAAGGAATCCTCCGACATTGAAAACGGCACCTATGACGTTGACGATTCGGTTGTTGGCCTTATAAGAACGGATCGCTCGGTTATCAGCTTTAACGGAGCCTGGGCGCAGAACATAGGAGTTAATGAAACCTTTATTGATTTTATCGGCGATAAGGGCGGAATAAGGCTCCAATACTGCGGCGGTTTTGTTTATTACACGGCAAAAGACGGCGCTCTGATTGAAGTTAAGCCCAAGTTTGAAATAAACGATATGCACAGAGCAGAGGTAATGGATTTTGCAGAGTGCGTCAAAAAGGGCGAAAGAAACCGTAACGACATAAAATACGCGGTGGGCACTTCAAAAATCATGCAGGCTGTATACGATTCCTCAGCCGACCACAAGGAAAAAACAATAAATAATTAGTTTGCAATTAAAGGCATAACTGTGTTTAAGAGCGCTTTTTTCTGCTCCTCGGTGAGATTTGAAAAAGGCGCTCTAACTCTGCCCATAGGAACTCCCATTTCGGTGAGGATCGCCTTTGCTCCGGACATTACGCCGTATTTTAATAGCTCGGCGATGATTACATCCGCCTTTTTCTGAAGAACCATAGCTTCTTCGATTTTTCCGTCTTTGAAGAGGTTATATATCTTTATAAAGATATCGGGCATAAAGTTATATGTGCTGCCGATGGCTCCGTCCGCCCCCATGGAGAGCCCTGCCAAAAAGGTTTCGTCAAAACCGTTTAAGAAAATTTTGCCGGGGAACGCAGTTTTGAACTGACGCAGCGCAAAATAGTCGGGAGAGGTGTGTTTAACGCCTATAAAACGCTCGTCCTTTAAGAATTCCGACATATTATCCACAGAGAAATTAACTCCTGAATATCCGGGGATATTATATATCATCATAGGTATATTAACCGCGTTTACAATGTCAAAATAATATCTCTTTACCTCTTCAAAAGAGAATTTATAATAAAACGGAGCAACCGAAGAAACGGCGTTGAAACCGCAGCTTTCTGCATATTCAGCAAGCTCTATGCTCTGCTTTGTTGAAATGCAGCCTATCTGAGCAATAAGAGTTTTTCTGCCGGCATTAAACTCAGCCGCGGCTTTTATTATCCCTTTTCTCTCTTCAAAGGAGAGCAAAAAGGCTTCCGCAGTGCTTCCGTCAATATAAAACCCGCTGACGCCTTGTTCAATAAGGCGTTCCATAAGCGTTTTCATGGCGCCATAATCAATTTCATCGTTTTTATCAAACGGCGTTAAAAGTGCGGGGAATATCCCTGAAAATTTTTCGTTCATTATATTATCTCCTTTATATTATCAGCTCCGGCTTATCGTTATCGCTAAAATACTCATTAAGATGATTTGGAGCAAACACACCTTTGTTTGTAACAACGCCCGAAACAAGCTCAGGCGGGGTTATATCGAACGCGGGATAATACCCCCTCACTCCCTTTGCCGCGGTTCTTACACCCATGGCCTGAAGAGTAAATTCCGGATCTCTGAGTTCTATTTCAACGTCATTCGCGCTGAGGTGCATTTTATCCGGCGCACCGGTAACATAATAAGGAATATTATGGTATTTTGCCGCAATGGCAATCTGATAGGTTCCGATTTTATTTATAACGCTGCCGTCCATACATATGGCGTCGGCTGCAGAGGTAAACACGTTTATATTCTCTTTTTTCATAACGCAGGCGGGCATATTATCCGAAATAACCGTAACATCCATCCCCATATCGAGACACACGGTTGCGGTTAATCGCGCGCCCTGAAAATAGGGTCTTGTTTCGGGGCAAAAAATTTTAACGTCCGATTTATTTGTTTCTTTAAGCACCCTGCACATCTGTCCTACTATCGTTTCGCCGAAGCATTGGGTCATAACCCCTCCGCCGGAGGGAATTTTATCGCAGAGATACTGCGCCATTTTATAGACCTTATTATAGCGGATATTATTGAGCTGAATAAGCCGCTCGTTTACAGCTTCGCTTGCGTCTTTTTCGCTTTCAATCGCGTCCAGAGCCGCCCGGAGACACTCGTTTGTTATAATAGCCATACGCTTCGCCGTTGTTGGGCGGGCGTTTGAGATCTCAGCCGCGGCTTTAATTAAAAACTGAGCTTGCTTTTCTTTCGTTTGACCTCTGCATTCAAAGGCGGCTAAAGCCATAGCCGCTCCCGCTGCAGTGTAGGGGCCCGTGCTCTGAGTTACCATTTCCCTGAGGGCGGTTATCACCTCCGGATAGCTTCTGCAAACAACGAACTGAGTTTTTGCAGGATATATTCTTCTGTCAAGTATTTTGACCGCACCGTCTGTAAACCAGGCAACGTTCTCATACCGGAGCATAAAAGCAAGATCTTTATCGGCTCTTTCCATTATCGGTTATACAGCCTTTCGGCTGCCCTTTCGGCGTTATAAATAATCTTTTCTTTATCAAGAGTTTTAAACTCCCCGTCTTCATAGAGAGTTTTTCCGTCACATACCGTTAAGCACACATCCGATGCCGAGGCGGAATAAACGATGAGAGCGGGAACATCCAAACAAGGATGAAGATGGGGCTTATCGGTGTTGATCGCGATAAAATCGGCTCTGTTCCCTGCTGTTAATGCTCCTCTGTTTTCTCTTCGCTGCAAGGCAGCTCCGTTTATCGTTGCCATATTTATAACGTCCCGGGCGCTTACAGCGGTTGCATCTTTTTCATAGCCGTTATGAATAATTCCGGCAAGATGCATCTCTTCAAACATATTGAGGTTATTGTTGCTTGCGGCTCCGTCAGTTCCGAGGCATATGTTTATTCCGGCTTGAAGGAGCTTTTTAAGCGGCATAAATCCGCTGCCGAGCTTCATATTGCTTGTTGGATTGTGAACAACGCTCACGTTTTTCTGCTTTATTATTTCAACATCCTCATCTTCAATCGCAACGCAGTGGGCAAGAAAAGCAGAAGACTCAAACGCGCCGAGGCTGTTAAACCACATTGCAGGGGTTTTGCCGTATTTATCTTTACAGTCAAGGTGTTCTTTATAAGTTTCGCTCAAATGAATGTGCATATTCCCGCCGTACTGAGAGCAAAGCGATGAATAGAATTCCGCCGTTTTTTCGCTGCAGGTGTATTCGGCGTGAATGCTGAAATCGGCCTTAACCCTGCCGTTAAAAGCTCCGTCATAATTTTTTATAAGGCTGAGAGATTCGTTAATTCTGTTTTCAATATCTTTTTCGCTGTCAAAGGGAAAGGCCTGAACGTGACGGCTCAGGTTTGCCATTATTCCTGCCTCCCCTACCGCCTCGGCAGTTTCTTCGGGATGAAAATACATATCCGAAAAGCTCACTGTTCCCCCCGCTATCATTTCGAGAAGAGCAAGCTCGCTGCCTATCCTTATATCCTCTTTAGTAAGCCTGTTTTCAATAGGGAAAATGCAGTCAAACAGCCAATTTTGCAGAGGAAGCCCGCTGCCGACGCCGCGAAGAAGCGTCATAGGCGAATGAGTATGGCAGTTATATAGCCCGGGCATAATTATTTTACCGGACATATCCTTAACACAGTCAAATTTTTCGTTGGGAACCGAACTCCCTGCATATATAATTTCACCGTCTTGAACCGCAAGGCAGCCGTTTTTTATTATATTTATTTCACCTGCGGAATTTTGAAGCAGATAAGCGTTTTTATATAGGGTTTTCATAGGCTCATTATCACCTTTTTTATATACTCCGAGAATTTTTCCGAAATTTTTCCCGCTTCCTCGCCAACTTCCTCGTGGGTTATTTTTGAGTTCGGTATAACTCCCGCTGCCATATTTGTTATAACAGAAAACCCGAGAACGGGCATTTTGCAATGGGCGGCGGTGAGAGCCTCGGGGACGGTTGACATTCCAACCGCGTCCGCCCCGAGCAGCCTTGCCATTCTGATCTCGGCGGGAGTTTCAAACTGAGGTCCGCCGAAATACATATAAACGCCCTCGTGAAAATTAAGCGAACAGCTTTTTGAAATTTCGGAAGCGGTTTTACGAAGGGCTGAAGAATACATATCGCTAACATCAAAAAACCTGTCGCCGAATTCCGGGATATTTTCTCCTGCCAGAGGACTAAACGATGAGAGCTTAATATGATCTTTAATTATCATAATATCGCCCGGAGAATAGCTTTCGTTTACGCCTCCCGCGGCGTTAGTAAGAATAACACGTTTAACTCCGAGAAGCTTAAAAAGCCTTATGGGGATGCTGAGCTGCTTAAAGGAATAGCCCTCATAATGATGAAATCTCCCGGACATACATATGACCTTTTTATTCCCGATTTTTCCGAAAATAAGCCTTCCCTCGTGGGATGGGGCGGTTGAAACAAGAAAATTCGGTATGTCGGAATAGCTAATAGAAACGGGATTTTCTATTTCATCTGCAAAGCTTCCAAGCCCGGAACCGAGAATTAACGCGGTTTCGGGCTCGTCTTTTATAACGTCTTTAACATAATCGGCGCTTTTTTTATAAAATGAAAAATCAAAATGGGACATATTTATCACTTTTTTATTTTACGCTGAAAAGAATTGCGCCGTAGGTCGGATACGGCCACGCGCTTGAGCGGGTCTTATCCTCCATGGAGTCAACAGTTCTTCTGATTTCGTTCATTCCTGCAAGAATAACATCTCTGAAGAAAACTGCTTTTTCATTCATATCCTCAAAGCTCTCTCTCTTTTCCATCTCTTTTTCGAGCTTTGATTTCTGATTATAAAGCTCGCCTGAGAGAGATGAAAGCTCTTTTATCATATCCTCCTCATAGCTCAGATCAAGACTGAGGCCTGTTTGCTTTTTTTGATTATATGCAGCGCTCAGTTCACGGACAAAGCCGGAAACGGCGGGGAGAATATCCTTATTAACCATATTGAGCAGGGTTAAAGCCTCTATATTTATAACCTTGCTGTAAACCTCAAGCTGGATATCGCACTGAGCCTTCAGCTCTTCAATTGAATAAACCTTATGATCCGAAAAAAGCTTAACATTTTTCGGTGCAAGCAGATAAGGAATGCAATCGGGCGTTGAGCGGAGATTCATCAGTCCGCGCTTTTCGGCCTCTTCTACCCATTTATCATCGTAGCCGTTGCCGTTAAAAATTATGCGCTTATGCTCGGAAATAGTCTTTTTTATGAGGTCGTGGAGATCCTTTTCAAAATCGGGGGAGTTTTCAAGCTGATCGGCAAACTGCTTTAATACCTCGGCAACGCTTGTGTTTATCATAACGTTTGCATCGGAAATGGATGCGGAGGAACCGAGCATTCTGAACTCGAATTTATTGCCGGTAAATGCAAAGGGAGAGGTGCGGTTGCGGTCTGTGCTGTCCTTGGGGAATTTGGGGAGAGTGTGGACGCCTATGCGCATAAGCTCCTTCTCTTTTTTGCCGTAGGCTACGTCATTTTCGATGGCTTCAAGAATTTCGGAAAGCTCCGTTCCGAGAAACATTGAAACTATTGCAGGAGGAGCCTCGTTTGCGCCGAGACGGTGATCGTTTCCTGCGGAGGCAACGCTGATTCTGAGAAGATCCTGATAATCGTCAACGGCCTTAATAACAGCGCACAAAAACAAAAGGAACTGCGCATTCTGAGCGGGAGTGTCGCCCGGGTTCAAAAGGTTTTTGCCTGTGTCGGTTGAAATTGACCAGTTATTATGTTTGCCCGAGCCGTTAACTCCCGCAAAGGGCTTTTCGTGCAAAAGGCATACCATATCGTGCTTTTTAGCTATCTTCTGCATAAGCTCCATAGTGAGCTGATTGTGATCCGCCGCGATATTTGTTGTTGTAAAAATAGGGGCAAGCTCGTGCTGCGCGGGGGCGACCTCATTATGCTCGGTTTTTGCCAAAATACCGAGCTTCCAGAGCTCTTCATCAAGCTCCTTCATAAAGCTTAAAACTCTGGGCTTGATAGCGCCGAAATAGTGGTCATCCATTTCCTGCCCCTTTGGAGGCTTTGCGCCGAAAAGGGTTCTGCCTGTATAAATGAGATCCTTGCGCTTATCAAAAACGGATCTGTCAATAAGAAAATATTCCTGCTCCGCTCCAACGGTAGTGTCAACAAAATTAACGTCCTCATTGCCGAAGAGCTTAACAACTCTGAGAGCCTGGCGGCTTAACGCCTGCATGGAGCGAAGAAGGGGCGTTTTTTTATCAAGGGCATGTCCGCCGTAGGAGCAAAAAGCGGTGGGGATGCAGAGGGTGTTGTCCTTTATAAAGGCGTAGGAGGTGGCGTCCCAGGCTGTATATCCTCTTGCTTCAAAGGTTGCTCTGAGGCCTCCCGACGGGAAGGAGGAAGCGTCCGGTTCGCCTTGAATGAGCTCCTTGCCCGAAAATTCCATTATAACCTTTCCGCCCGAAACAGGGGAAATAAAACTGTCGTGCTTTTCGGCGGTTATACCCGTCATAGGCTGGAACCAATGGGTGAAATGAGTTGCTCCCTTTTCTATTGCCCAATCCTTCATAGCGTTTGCAACAACGTTCGCAAGACCTATTTCAAGGTGCTTTCCGTTTTTTATCGTGCGCTGCATAAGATTATATGCCTCGGGAGGCAGAGAGTTTTTCATAACGGTGTCATTAAACACCTCGCAGCCGAAATATTTGCTGACAGTTTCCATAATAACTTTCCTTTCAACGAAATAGAGCCGCGGAATACAGTTCCGCAGCTCCGCAACTTATTTTATTTTACATATAATAGCTTATTTTGTCAAGCGTTTTCGGATCAGAGGGGCAATTTTTTCATTCCTGGGGAGTTATAAGGCCGTAGCCGCCGTCCTCACGCGAATAAACAAGGGCAACGCTGTTATCCGCTGAGTTTCTGAACATATAGAATTTATGTCCGAGCATATTCATCTGGAGAATTGCCTCGTCAACCGACTGAGGCTTCAGCGGAATAACCTTTGTTCTGATAACGTTATACTGAGCCTCGTCCTCAATTTCCTCTGCCGCGACGCTCTCGGCTATAACATCATCAAGACTGCCGCTGCGAAAACGTTTTTCAAGCTTTGTTTTATTTTTGCGTATCTGACGGATGAGCAGATCAACGCATTTATCAAGAGCGTCATTCATATTTTCTGCTTTTGCCTGGGCTCTGAAAAACATTCCGTTGTTATCGATGGTAACTTCAACAATCTGATATTTTTTTTCAACCGCGGCGGTCACCTTTGCGCTTGCTTCGTCTCCGAAAAACTTATCGAGCTTTGCAAGTTTTTTATCCGCTCTCTCCTTAAAAGAATCTCTTGGCGTGCATTTTTTGCCTACTACTGTGATAATCACAACAACATCCCCTTTCCAGATATTATCTAAAAACAAAGAGGCAGACGCAAAAACGATATAAGTTTTCGCACCCGCCCTTCTTTTTTAGTTCGGTTTTATTGTACCACAGATTTTGGGAAAAGTAAAGCTCTTTTTAGAAATTTTAACCATAAAAATAAATTATCAATTTATGTTTTTGTGCTTTTTGTCAGATTTCAACAGTTTTATGCCTTGTTACGTGACACCCGACATTTACCGCCACGGGAAGCCCTGCTATATGGGTTGGATAGGTTTCAATATTAACAGCCAGAGCGGTTATATCTCCCGAATATCCCTGAGCCCCTATCCCAAGCGCGTTTATCGCATTAAGAGCTTCGCGCTCCATAACGGCATAAAACTCGTTTTCATTGGGTTTTTCAACGCTTCTGCACAAAGCCTTTTTTGAGAGCAGAGCCGCATATTCAAAATCACCGCCGATCCCAACGCCCAAAACAACGGGCGGACAGGGACGCGCGTCGGCTGTTTTAACCGTGTCCACAATAAAATCAATTATTTCTTCCTTTGCCGCGGAGGGGTTAAACATTTTTATTCTGCTCATATTTTCGCTGCCGAAGCCCTTCGGAGCGCAGGTGAGCTTTATTTTATCGCCGTCAACGATTGAGGTGTGGATAATTGCGGGGGTGTTATTTCCGGTGTTGCCTCTTTTGATCGGATCGGCAACAACTGATTTTCTCAGATAGCCCTCTTCGTAACCTTTGGCAACTCCCCTGTTTACGGCATCAATAAAGCTGCCGCCTGTTAAATGAACATCCTGCCCTATTTCGGCAAATATAACTGCCATACCGCAATCCTGGCATATGGGAATCTGAAGCCTTTTTGCGGCGTCAAGATTTTTAAGCATATCCGAAAACGTCTCTTTAGCAACTTGCGTGCTCTCGGTTTCGGCGCAATCCCTTATTCTGTTTTCAAGATCTGAAGAAAGGTATAAATTGGCGTCAATAAAGGCCTTTGCAACCTTTTCGGATATTATTTGAACGTTAACTTCTCTCATTTTATATTCCTCAAAAAAAAGAGGGGAAATTCCCCTCCTGCTTTCGTTATTTATTGCCTCTTCGTCTCGATGAGCCCATATCGGTGCTGCGCTTGAGGTCGGACATTTTTTCTTCGCTGTCCGCCTTGAATTTTGCCATCATATCTTCAAACGACATAGCTGAGCCCGATGAACGGGAGGGTTGGCTTTTTTCGTCACGATAGGCGGATTTGCCGGGGCGTCTGGCAAAATTATCGGAGGCTTCGTTCTTTTTGGGAGGCTGAGCCTGCTTTATTGAAAGGCTGATTTTATTTTCGTTTATGGTGAGGACCTTAACCTTAACGCTCTGCCCCTCGCTTAAGAATTCGTTTATATCCTTAACATACACCGGCGCTACTTCGGAAATATGAACCATTCCCGTGTCGCCGTTTTCGAGCTTAATAAATGCTCCGAAATTTGTTAGTCCTGTTACGCTTCCTTCATATATCTCGCCGATTTTTGACTGCATTTTTTATGTATATCCTCCATGATTATGCTATAAACACAATGCCTCAGTTTCCGGGCGTGACATTGTAAAATATTTTTTCATCGGGATAAACATATCCGCGATCCCTTGCGAGATGCTCAAAAAGCTCCGCCTCATCGGCCTCGTTTATAAGATATTCTATTTCGCTGTTTTCCATCTCAATTTCTTCAAGCTGAGCCTCAAGCTGCTGAAGCTGAGCGCGCTTTGAGCTGATGTCGGAGGTGAGATACACAACAACAGCAACCATAAAACAAATCAAAAACGTTGTCATCAACGCAAGAATACGGCTGTGACGGCTGAAAAATTTACTCTTCATATATAAACCCTGTAATCAAAAGACTATTTTTTTATATTATATATAATAATCAGTTCTTATGCAATAGTTTTTTTGATTTTTTTTCGGATTTTTTTCGTTTTTTTTCGGCAAAAAAAACGGCGGCTTTTTCTCTGAGATTTTTCGAGATTTTATAATAGAACGAGGCAAGCGGTTTTAGCGGAAAAATATATATCAGGCAAAAGCCCATAACCTCCCCCGCGAAAATAAAAAAGCGCGTTTCCCCGGCGTTCACTTCAAAAATAAACATAAATGAAATAACCGCCGCGGCGCAGAAAAAAACAATGTCCTGCGCCACAACAACAGCAGTTTTTGATAAGCCCGATCTTCTTAAAATAATAAAGAAAAAATATAAAATTCCGATAAGCGCGCCGAGGCCAATGCTTTTAAAAAAGACCGAGATCTGAAATATATGGGGAACCTGAAACATCAGCCGAACACCCTGCCGAAAAATCCGCTTCCTTTTTTGAGCGAATCGGAATAGGCAACGGAGATTATTCTGCCCTCAACGGTCATTTCTCCGCTTTCAAGGCTCAGCTTTGTTACCTGAAGGTTTTCTCCTCCAACGCTTATTTCACCAAGCGATGTTATTATTTGCAGATTTTCTTCGTTAAAGCTCCCAACATCGGTCACACCCGTTAAAACGAGCTTATTTCTGTTATCTATATACAGCGTATGAGGAAGGGAAATAATTTTTTCGTCCATATTGACCCCCGAAGGATTTTCTCGCTATATATATACTGCAAACTAATTTATAATATAACCGAAGAAGATCAGATAACGTTATTTATATCGTCAATATGCCCCATAACAAGAAGATGGTCGGTTTCGCAAAAAACATATTCGGGAGAAAGAGCGGGAATTATTTCCTCTCCCTTTTTAGTTGCAATGATATTGAGATTGTGCCGCTGGCGGATATTGAGGTCGCGTATCGTTTTGCCGCGCCAAGAACGGGGAGTTGAAATTTCATATATGCAATAGCCTCCGGTAAGCTCAATGGCGTCAAAAATGCTGTCGTTGCTCTCGCTTACGGCAATTCGCTGGGCAAGGTCATATTCGGGATAAACAACCCTGTCCGCGCCGTTTCTGAGCAAAAATTTTGATTCAATATCCCGGTTTACCTCGCTGAACACCTTTTTTGCTCCCAGCTCCTTAAGAGAGAAGGTTATCTCAAGAGTTTCCGAGAAATGGTCGCCGAGGCAAACAAAGCACGCGTCAAACTCATCAACTCCGAAGCTTTTTAAAACATCGGTATTTGTACAATCCGCGATTTTCGCGCTTACGGCATAGCGCATCATCGCCTCAACTGTTTCGCTGTTTTTATCGGCTATCATAACCTCCGAGCCGAGAGAGGTAAGCATTTTGCAAAGATGCGCGCCGAAGGTGCTCATTCCGATTATCAGAAAAGACTTCATAGCAAAGTTATCTCCTTATCCTAAACTAATTTTTTCAACAGGATACATAATCCTGGGCGCGGCGCGTTTTTCAAGAAAAGCCGATGCAAGCGTAACGCTGCCAACCCTGCCTAAAAACATCAAAGCAATAATAACGAATTTGCTCACAGGCGCCAAAGCCCTTGTTATTCCCGCTGTCATACCAACCGTTCCCATTGCGGAAAAAACCTCAAACAGCACGTCCGGAAGACTTAACTGCTGAACTGCGGATATTATAAGAACTCCCGCAGATATTAAAGAGGCGTTAAAGCAGATAACTCCCGAAGCCTTTTTAATATCATCGACGCTTAAAGAGCGGCCGAAAAGAATCGGCCTGGACTGCGAACGAAGCCCGGCAAACAAAAAAATAAAAGAAACGGCAATGGTCGACGTCTTAACGCCGCCCGCGGTTGAGCCGGTTGAACCGCCAACAAACATAAGAAGACACGATAAAAGATGCGATGGTGAAGAGAGATTTGAAAGGTCAATAGTGTTAAATCCGGCGGTGCGGCAGGTTGCGGACTGAAACAGGCTTCGCAAAAACGCCGAACTAAACGGCAGTCCCGCAAAAAGAGCGTTTTTTTCAAAAATATAAAACAGCAGCGCGCTGCCGAAGGTCAAAACAAATGAAACAGATAAAACGATTTTTGAATGAAGAGAATATTTTTTTAGCTTAAAACCGTTTATTCTAACGTCCTCCCACACGGCAAAGCCTATGCCGCCGATGCTTATAAGGGCGATAAAAACAAGATTAACAATATAATCATCCGCCATAGTTTCAAAGGATGAAAACTTTCCCCTTATTCCCATAAGATCGAAGCCCGCGTTGCAGAATGCCGAAACGGAATGAAAAACGGCGTAATAAATTCCCCTTAAAACGCCGAAGTCCCTTATAAACGGAACAGAAAGCAGCAAAGCTCCGGCTCCTTCAAAGATTAAAGTCCACTTAAGTATACGCTTTGTAAGCTCCTTTAAACCGGCAATTTTATCCGAATTTATGCTCTCGGCCATCAGAGCCCGGTTTTTAAGTCCAAGGTTTTTTCTTGCAAAAGATAAAAACAAAGTTGCAATGGTTATAAGCCCCAAACCGCCTGTTTGAATCAAGAGCAAAATAACTATCTGCCCGAATAAGGTCCAATGGGTTGCAGTGTCAACAAGCACAAGCCCGGTTACGCACGAAGCCGAAACTGAGGTAAACAGCGCGGTCAGAATGCTTGTAGACTCCCCTTTTACTGTTGCAAACGGCAGCATTAAAAGCCCTGTGCCGATAAGCACGAGCAGAAGGAAGCCGATAACTATTATCTGAACGTTAGTTAATTTTTTCGTCAAAAAAGCGCACCTTCAAATCAAATATAATCAGAAAAACAGCTCAAGAATTTTTTCCGCGGCAAAAATCGCAGCCTTTTCCCTTACAGCGTTTCTGCCGATATCTCCGAATTCTTTTGTTAGAGCTTCGGTTTTGCCGTTATAATAAAAGCCGAAGCAAACTCTTCCAACAGGATATCCCGCATCGGACGAAGGCCCCGCAAAACCGGTTATGCCAACTGAAACATCCGCTCCTGCCCTTTTTGCCGCGCCATCGGCCATAAATTCAGCCGTTTTTTCGCTGACAACGCCGTTTTCTTCAATTATTTCGGATGGAACTCCCAAAACATCAATTTTGGCTCTTTCGCTGTAAACAACAAAGCCGTATTCCATAATTTCCGACGCGCCGGGAACTGAGGCAAGAAACGAACTGAACAGCCCCGCGGTACAGGATTCCGCAGCGGCAATTTTCATTTTATTCTCAATAAGTTTTTTTACAAGCGTTTCAAATGTTTTCACAGTATCACCGATAAATATTTTATCATATTTTCCGCTAAATGCAATAAAAAGTTCTTGATTTATCCGAAGCGGGGAATTAAAATAATATATCCGAGGAGGGATATACATATGCTTTACAACTGCCACACCCACACCTTTCGTTCGCACGACAGCACCGCCCCAATAAACGATGTTATTGAAGCCGCGATAAACGGCGGGCTTTCGGGCGTTATTTTTACCGACCATTGCGACTGCGAATACCATAAGACATTAAACATTGAAGAGCAGTTTAACCTCTGCGAGAGCGATATTCTGGCGGCGAGAGAGGTTTACGGAGATAGAATTAAGCTGCTTTTCGGCATAGAACTGGGCGAATCGGTTTACGCGCCGGACTTTGCGAAAAAAATTCTCTCCGCCCACGATTATGACGCTGTTTTGCTCTCCGTTCACTCTGTTAGAATAAAAGATTATGATATGCCGTTTGCGACTATAGATTTTTCAAAGCTGAGCGATGAATTTATAGACGGATACCTCAAAAAATACTTTGAGGATATGCTCGAATCGGTCAACAGCTTCGATTTTGACATTTTAAGCCATTTAACCGTTCCGCTGAGATACATAGAGCTTAAATACGGCAGAGAAATAAACATAGAAAGGCACTATCCCGCAATAGAAACAATTCTTAAAGAAATAATAACACAGGAAAAAGCGCTCGAAATTAACACTTCATCAGTTGAAAAAGACAGCCCTATTTTCTTCCCCGATGAAAATATAATTGATCTATATTTGTCTCTCGGCGGAAAGTATTTCACCTTAGGCTCCGATTCCCACACCGCAAAGGGAGTAACAAAAGGGCTGAAAGAGGCCTGCCGACTGCTTAAAAGCAAGGGAGTAACCGAGCTTTGTTATTATGAAGGCAGAAAAAGAGTTATATATGAGATAGATTAACTCTATAAAGCCTAATCAGCCTATTTTTATTTTACACAACAAAGGACGTTTGCTGTCCCATCAGGTTACAGCAAACGTCCTAAATTTTATGTTTATCAATAGAGATTTAATTTTTCAAGATTTACAGCGGCGCGAAGTATAAGCCTAGCGTCGGCGGCGGTTACATTTGCCTTTGAAGAGTCAACAAGGCTTGCATTTTTCTGCCAATCGGTCGGCTTTTCGAGAGAAACGGCGGTTCTCAGAGCATATCGCGCGTCGGAAGCAGTTATCTCACCGTCGCCGGTGTTATCGCCCTTAACTACTATAGTTTCTTTTGTGCCGTCAGCTTTTTGAAGCACCATACCTGAGCCGACCTTTTCGGCGGATTTAAGCTCGGTGC
>JAFLUL010000031.1 GCA_022508845.1 Oscillospiraceae bacterium
TTCCGTCAAGGTGGCTACACCCCCTTGCGCCGCTAAAGCGGCTATCCCCTGTGGAGTTGCCGTCCGCAAACGGTTTTAACAAACCGTTCGCCGCCAGCAAGTTTGAAAAATTGAATACCAAAAAAATGACCGTAGGCTGGAATTTTCCAACAAAAGTCGATGCTTATAAAAAGGAGTGGCATAGCATCTAAGCTATACCACTCCAAAACTGTCTTATGGGCACCCACAGATCTCCTCGGAGCTTTTTAGTATTTAATGAAATTATCCCGCAGGCCAGGTGAATTCTCTGCCAGCCATCAGATGATAATGGAGGTGTTTAACTGTCTGCCCGGCATTGTCGCCGCAATTGTTTACTATTCTGAAGCCGTCTTTTACACCGAGGGAATCGGCGATTTTGGGGATAGCTTCAAAGATATGCGCAACAACGGACGAATTGGTTTCATTTATATCGTATGCCCATTTTATATGCTCTTTTGGAATAATAAGCACATGAACGGGAGCCTGAGGATCAATATCGTTAAACGCATAAATTTTATCGTCCTCATAAACCTTTGTCGAGGGTATCTCACCCTTGGCTATTGAACAAAATAAGCAATCCATAGTTTTTATCTCCTTTTATTTAAGCATTGAGGTAACGGTATCGGCAACGCTTTCGAGCGCGGCTTCAATTTTGGTTATATCTTTGCCGCCTGCCATAGCTGAATCGGGCTTGCCGCCGCCGGAGCCTCCTGCTATCTGAGCAACTGCCCTTACAATATTGCCCGCGTGCGCGCCCGAAGCAACAGCGTTTTTACCGCAAACACAGGCAAAGGAACAGGTTCCCTTTTCGGTGTTTTTACCAGCGGCAACAATAACACTCTCATCGTTTTTAACCCCGTCAAGAAGCGTTCTCAAAGCGCCAGCATCCGCTTCTCCGGCGTTTGCGATATATACGGTAACGCCGCCTTTTTCTGCAACTTTAGTTATAAGGCTTGCCGCCTTTTCAGATGCAATTTCGGCTTTAAGCTTTTCAAGCTCCTTTTCTTTGCTCCTAAGCTCAGCCTGAATTCCTGCCGCCCTGTCGGAAAGGGAATCAACACTGCATTTGAGAGACGCGGCTGCTTTATGAAGATTATTCAGAGCGCTGTTTACATATCCGAGGGCATTAAGACCCGTTATTACCTCAACTCTGCGAACACCGGAGGCAACCGAAGCCTCGCTGATGATCTTGAACAAGCCTATTTCGCCGGTGTTTTTAACGTGAGTTCCGCCGCAAAGCTCAATTGAGAATCCGCCCGCATCTACCATACGCACTTTATCGCCGTATTTCTCGCCGAACAAAGCCATTGCGCCGCGCTTTTTTGCTTCCTCTATGGTTGTTTCAACAGTAACGACCGGGAGGGCGGATAAAATAACGGAGTTTACTTCATTCTCAACCTCGGCAAGCTCCTCGCTTGTTAAGGGGGAAAAATGAGTAAAGTCAAAACGGCAAACGCTTTCGTTTACAAGCTGACCCGCCTGTTCAACGTGAGAGCCGAGCTTATTTCTGAGAGCAGCCTGAAGAAGGTGGGCGGAGGTGTGATTGCGCGCTATGGCCTTTCTTCTGTTTTCATTCACAGAGGCCTTGCAACCCGCGCCTGCGCTCAATGAGCCGGATATTACCTTTCCCTTGTGCAGGATATTATTTTTGGGTGTTTTAACTGTCTCTGTAACGCTGAATGAAAAACCGTCCCCTTCAATAACGCCGGTGTCGGCAACCTGTCCGCCGCCGCCCGGATAAAGCGGGGTTTTATCAAGAACAACAATGGCGTTTTCACCTTCAGCGGCAGTTTCAATAACGCTGCCGCCCTCACTGAGCAGAGTGAGAATAACGGCATCGGACGAAAGCTCATCATATCCTGTAAACACTGTTTCGGGAATGCTGCCAAGCTCCATAGCGTTGCTTCTCCAGCCCTCTGCGCTGTTCACCTTGCGAGCGTTTCTGGCGGTCTGCTTCTGAACAAGAACAAGCTCGTTATATTTTTCTTCGTCGACCTCCATACCTCTTTCCTCGATTATCTCTTTTGTGAGGTCTATCGGGAAGCCGAAGGTATCGGAAAGCTTAAAGGCGTCCTCTCCCGAGAGGGTTTTGCCGTTTCCTGCGGAAATCATATTTTCAAGAAGGCTTAAGCCCTGATCTATTGTGCGGGCAAAGTTTTCCTCCTCAACGGTGATTATTTTTATTATATAGTCGTGTTTTTCGATAAGCGCAGGATAGGCGTTTCCGCTCTCTTTTATAACGGTTTCGGCAACCTTATAGAGGAAGGTATCTTCAATTCCGAGCAGTCTTCCGTGGCGCGAAGCGCGGCGAAGCAGACGGCGAAGAACATAACCCCTGCCCTCGTTTGAGGGAAGAACACCGTCCGATATCATCATAACCGTGCTTCTAATATGGTCGGTTATAACCCTGAGAGACACATCGCTCTTCTCGCTCGAATTATACTGAACGCCGGCTATATCGGAAACGTGCTTCATTATATTTTTTATGGTGTCAACTTCAAACAGGTTGTCCACTCCCTGCATAATGCAGGCAAGGCGTTCGAGTCCCATACCGGTGTCGATATTGGGATTGGAAAGAGGAGTATAGTTGCCCTTGCCGTCGTTTTCAAACTGGGTGAAAACGTTATTCCAAAATTCAACATATCTGTCGCAGTCGCAGCCTACCTTGCAGGAGGGCTTGCCGCAGCCCTTTTCAGGGCCTCTGTCAAAATAAATTTCAGAGCAGGGACCGCAGGGACCTGCTCCGTGCTCCCAGAAGTTGTCCTCCTTGCCGAGACGGACCATATGATCCTCTTTAACGCCTCTGCGCTTTGTCCATATATCCCAAGCTTCGTCATCTTCTTCATAAACGCTGACATAAAGCTTGTCCACGGGCATTTTAAGAACCTCTGTGCAGAATTCCCACGCCCAGGAGGTTGCGTCCTCTTTAAAATAATCACCGAATGAGAAATTGCCGAGCATTTCAAAAAATGTGCCGTGGCGCGCGGTTTTGCCTACGCGCTCAATATCAGGCGTTCTGATACACTTCTGGCAGGTTGTGACCCGTTTTTTCGGCGGGGTCATTTCACCTGTAAAATATTTTTTCATAGGCGCCATACCGGCGTTTATAAGCAAAAGACTCTTATCGTTTTGCGGAACAAGCGAAAAGCTCGGCAGACGCAGGTGATCCTTGCTCTCAAAAAATCTGAGATATTTTTCTCTTAAATCGTTTAACGACGTCCATTCCATAAAGTTTTCCTCCGAAAAAAAATCTAAATTTTATTTTACTTTAACAAACCCAATTTGTCAATTATCTTTTATAATTTGTGCTTGCAGACGCAGTACTTCTTATGGTACACTGACGATGGTATAATAACGGTGAACACTTAAAAATGGGGGTTAATATGGATATTCTTGAAGGGCTGAATCCCGAACAACGAGAGGCTGTAACAAAAACCGAGGGGTATATAAGAGTAATAGCGGGCGCGGGAACAGGAAAAACGAGGGCGCTTACGCACCGCTATGCCTATCTTGTTAACGAAATAGGCATACTGCCCGAGAATATTCTCTGCGTTACCTTCACAAACAAGGCGGCAAACGAGATGAAGAAGCGTATCCGCTCGCTTTCCGCCGATGCGGACACGGGATACATAAGCACATTTCACTCGTTTTGCGTCAGCGTTTTGCAGGAGGACATACATATAGTCCACTATCCAAAGAGCTTTTTGGTTCTTGATAATCCCGATATAGACCTTATGCTTGGAACTGTTTATGAGGAGAGAGGGCTTACAAGCCGTCATATGACCTTTTCGAGCGCAAGAGATATGATAGAAATGAAAAAATGCATCTATGAGCCAAACTATTATAAGCTTATGCTTTCGCTCTCTGTTGAAGAGCTGAAAGAAAAATATATGACTGCTGAAAAAACGGACGACATAATTTTTTGGGGTTATGTTTATCAGGAGCGAATGACTTACGCGCTTGACTATAATGATCTGATCAATTTCGTTTTGTATATTTTTGAAATCTCTGAGGAAACAAAGCTCAAATGGCAGCAGAGACTTGAATATATTATGGTGGACGAATATCAGGATATAGACGATATTCAGTATCGCCTTATGGAGGCGCTTTGCGGAGGACACGGGAATTTATTTATTGTTGGAGACCCGGATCAGACCATATACACCTGGCGAGGAGCCAACGTAAAATACATTATGAACTTTGACAAGGCCTTTCCCGATGTTCAAACAATAACGCTGAACCGAAACTACCGCTCAACACCCGAAATTTTAGCCGCGGCGAACAGCCTTATAGAAAAAAACAGGCGCAGAATAAAAAAAGAGCTTATAACCGACACAGAAAGCGGCGAAAAACCCGTTTATCACCACGCTAAAACAAATGCGCTTGAAGCAGAGAGGATAGCCTACGAAATAAAGGAGCTGCAAGAGCGAGGGGTTAAGCTTTCGGAAATGGCGATACTTTACCGTGCTCACCATCTTTCGCGCTCGCTTGAGGATGTTTTCATAAAAAGGGAGATTCCCTACACCATTTACAGCGGAGTTCAGTTTTTTGAACGAATGGAGATAAAGGACGCTCTGAGCTATCTGAGGATGGCTGTTTATAAGGATGATCTCAGCTTTCTTCGCATAGCGAACAGACCCAAACGAAATATAGGAGAAAAGCGGATAAAATTCTTAAAAGAATATGCTTTGCTAAACTCCTGCTCATTATATGAAGCGCTCATAAAAACGGCTGACGAGGATATTTTTAAGAGCACGAAAGCAAGGCAGTTTATCGGGCTAACAGAAGAATTTTCGCAGTATACCGACAAAATAAGCCTTTCTGAAATGCTAACTCTCATACTGAACAAAAGCGGATATGAAGATATGCTCAGGCTTGAGGGCGGCAGCGAGAGGCTTGATAATCTTGCAGAGCTGAAACAGTCCATAATGGAATATGAAAACACCTGCGGAGAGGAATGCATGGCGCAGGATTATCTTGACAGGGTTGCTCTGCTTACAAACCGCGATACGCCTGACGGACGAGAGGCGGTAAAGATGATGACTGTTCACACCGCAAAGGGGCTGGAATTTCCGTATGTTTTTATAGCAGGTTTCAGCGACGGCATTTTTCCGTCAAAGCGAGTTGCGGATTTGGACGGAATGGAGGAGGAACGCAGACTTGCGTTTGTTGCAGTAACACGAGCCGAAAAGGGACTTTTTATATCAGAGCCTGAAGGCAAAAATCGGGACGGCTCTTACCGCTATCCTTCAAGATTTATTTTCAACATAAAAAAAGAGCTTTTAAACTATACCGACGAGCTTGACCCGCGCCTTGTTGACGAGGCATTGAGCGTATATAAACGAAACGAGAAAAGCCTTGAAATATCCTCACAGGAGCAGTTTTTTAAGATAGGCGACAGAATAAGCCACGCCATTATGGGCGAGGGAGAGATAATCGGAATAAACGATCAAAAAAAGGCCTATGCCATCAAATTTGACGGAGTTAAAACCGAGCGGTTCATAAGCTTTTCGGCAAAGCTGACACCGTGCCGATAAAATCAAAAAACTGCAAAAAAACAGGTAACAGCATTAAGCCGCTACCTGCTTTATATATCAATTCGGTTTTAGGCTATTGCCTATTGCCGGTTGCCTTATTTCTCAGTTGTTGCAACCGCATCCGCAGCCGTTGTTATTGTTGTTGCAGCCGCAGCCAAGGCTGTTGTTATCGGTGAGCACAAGAATAAGGATTATGAAAAGAATCCAATAGTTGTTATTTCCAAAGCACATTTGTCTTACCTCCTTTCGCTATATAATACGGCGAAGGAGGTAAAGTGTTACTGCGAAGATAATAATTATGGGGTCATTTTTTCCTGTTTAACCTTTTTGTCTATTATGTGTCTGGAAGCAAGCTCCTTATGGATATCTTCAAGGCTTATACCCGCCTCTATCATCAGCACCATAACGTGATAGGCAAGATCGGCTATTTCATATATCGTTTCGGCCTTATCGTTGCTTTTAGCGGCTATAATGACCTCGGTGCTCTCCTCCCCTACCTTTTTGAGAATTTTATCAAGTCCCTTTTCAAAGAGATAGGTTGTGTAAGATCCCTCTTTTTTTTCAGTTTTTCTGCCTTTTATAAGCTCCATAAGCATTTCATATGAAAACTCGTGTCTTTCATTGCTTTCAAAAACAGGTTTAGTAAAGCACGAGAAGCTGCCGGTATGGCAGGCGGGGCCGTCCGGCTCCACCATAACAACGAGAGCATCGTTATCACAGTCAGCGGTTATTGAAACTATATGCTGATAGTTTTTGCTCGTTTCGCCCTTTAGCCACAGTTCTTGCCTTGAACGGCTGAAAAAACAGGTAAGCCCCTTTTCTATGGAAATACTGAGGCTCTCCTTGTTCATATAGGCAAGGGTGAGAACCTTTTTTGAAACCGAGTCAACAACTATTGCCGGGATAAGCCCCTTTTCGTCAAATTTCAGTTCTTCTATATTCAGCATAAAAAATCTCCTAAATTCTTACAGGTATGTTATTTTTCTTCATAAGGGCTTTTAAATCCTTAATTTTTACCTCACCGAAGTGAAATACGGAAGCGGCAAGCCCCGCGTCCGCCTTTGGAAGAGTTTTAAAAAGCTCTATAAAATCCTCTGCGCTTCCAGCTCCGCCGGAAGCTATAACCGGAATATTAACGGCATCGCAAACTTCTCTGAGCATTTCGATATCAAAGCCTTTTTTGACTCCGTCGGTATCAATAGAATTCAGAACTATCTCGCCTGCTCCGTTTTCCTCTCCACGGCGCAGCCAGCTTATTGCCTCTATGCCGGTGTTTTCTCTGCCGCCCTTTGCAAACACTCTGAAAACACCGTCTACCCGTTTAACATCGGCCGAGAGAACAACGCACTGAGAGCCGTATCGCTTTGCAGCCTCATATATGAGCGAGGGATTTTTTATCGCGCCTGAATTAACGCTCACCTTATCCGCTCCGCTTTTCAGAACACGGTCAAAATCCTCAAGAGAGTTTATGCCCCCTCCGACTGTAAGAGGAATAAAAACCCGGGAAGCTGCTTCTTTAAGAATGTCGGTAAAGATTTTTCTCTCCTCAAAAGAGGCGGTTATATCATAAAAAACAAGCTCGTCCGCCCCGCAGGAGCTGTAAAATTCCGCAAGCTCAACGGGAGAACTGACGTCCCTTATTCCCTCAAAATTTACTCCCTTAACAACTCTGCCGTTTTTAACGTCAAGGCAGGGGATTATTCTTTTTGTAAGCATTCTGAAAACTTCACCGCCTCGCTTAAATCTATCGCCTTTGTATAATAGGCCTTTCCGATAATAGCTCCGTAAATGCCGAGAGCGGCGAGCTTTTTAACATCCTCCATAGACGAAACTCCGCCGGAGGCAGTTAGGTCAACGCTGAATTTTTCGCTGAGGGACTTATAAAGCTCATAATTTGCGCCCTGCATTGCGCCGTCCTTGCTTATATCGGTGCAGATAACTGTTTTAACTCCGATATTCTGCATTTTTTCAAAGAAATCAAAAACAGGTATATCGGAATTTTCAGTCCATCCTTTAACTGCCACAAAACCGTCCTTTATATCGGCGCCTACAGCAATTTTATCTCCGTAATTTTTAACGCAGGAAATAAGAAAATCCTCGTTCTGGACCGCCGCTGTGCCCAAAATAACGCGATCAATTCCGACGGAGATATATTTTTTAACGGTTTCTTCGCTTCTAACTCCTCCGCCTACTTCGCAAAAAAGGCCGCTTTGTTCTTTTATTGACTTAACTGTTTCAAAATTGGGAGTTGTTCCGTATTTTGCACCCTCCAAGTCAACTATATGAACATATGAGGCTCCTTTTTTTTTGAAATCAAGGGCAATTTCGGGAGGGTTTTCGCTGTAAACAGTCATATCCTCATATCTGCCCTTATATAGCCTTACAGCTTTTTTTTGAAACAAATCTATTGCGGGAAAAATTATCATAAGAAAGCCTCCTCACAAAAGGCCCTGAGAATATTAAGTCCTGTTTCTCCGCTCTTTTCGGGATGGAACTGACAGCCGAAAACATTGTTTTTTGAAACGGCGGCAGTAACAAAAGCGCCGTAATGCGTTCCCGCTATAACGCTGCTTTCACACTCCGAGGCATAAAAAGAATGGACAAAATATACGTAGTCGCCTTCGTTTATATACTTAAAAAGCGGGCTTTTTTCTCCTGTAAAACGGAGAGAGTTCCAGCCCATTTGCGGTATTTTATACTCTTTCGGAACAATATCCGAAAGCGGTCTTACGCTGCCGTTTATCAAGCTCAGCCCCTCATATTCCCCAAACTCATAGCTTTTTTCAAAAAGGAGCTGCATACCGAGGCATATCCCGAGCAGGGGTACGCCGGAATTTGCGGCATCTGTAACCGCATCCCACATCCCCGAATTTTTCAGTTTGAGGGCGGCATCCTTAAAGGCGCCAACGCCCGGAAGGATTATCTTATCCGCTTTTTTAAGTTCAGACGGATCTGAAACGATTTCGGCCCTTGCGCCGATAAAATTCAGGGAGCTGATCAGCGAAAAAAGATTTCCAACCCCGTAATCAACAATATCTATCATCACAAAACTCCCTTTGTTGACGGAATTTCACCCGCAAGAGCGGGATCTATGCTAACAGCCTCTTTAAGACTTCTCGCCGCGCTCTTAAATATGCCCTCAATGATATGATGAGAATTAAGCCCCGAGAGCTTTTTTATATGCAGAGTGCATTCGGCGTTTCTTGCAAAGCCCCAAAAGAATTCTTCGGTCAGCTCGGTGTCAAAATCACCCACCTTTTCGGTTGGCATATCGGCATCAAAAGCGAGATAACATCTTCCCGAGAGATCAACCGCCGTCATAATCAGAGCTTCGTCCATCGGCAGAATAAAACTGCCGTAACGCCGGATTCCCCGTTTTTCGCCGAGAGCATCAGCGAAAGCTTTTCCGAGCGAAATTCCGATATCCTCAGTTGTGTGGTGATAATCAACGTTTACATCACCTGCACACTTAAGAGAGATATCAAAACTCCCGTGCTTTGAAAAAAGCGTAAGCATATGGTCAAGGAATCCGCACCCAGTAGCTATTTCGCTTTTTCCCGTGCCGTCAAGATTTAATGAGAGAATTATATCCGTTTCGCCTGTTTTTCTTTTTATTTCGGAGCATCTCATAATATTTCTTTTATCCTTTCAAGAAGTATGTCCATCTGCTCTTTTGAGCCGACCGTTATGCGGTTATAATCTTTTATGCGTTCCTTTTCAAAGTGTCTTATTAAAACTCCGCGCTTTTTAAGCTCCAGATAAAGCTCTTTTCCACCTATTTTGGGGCTTTTTGCAAAAATGAAGTTTGCCCTTGAGGGAGTGCATATAAATCCGAGTTCTTTGAGATTTTCGGAGGTGTATTCCCGGTTTTCCTCTATTTTTTTGCAGTTTTCGATCGTATAGCTCTCATTTTTAAGGGCGGCAACGCCCGCTGCGGCGGTAACGCGGTTTATATTATAAGGATTGGTTGAATATTTGACCGCGTTCAAATCGGCTATGATATCTTTATTTGCTATGCCGAAGCCAAGTCTTGCGCCAGCCATAGAGCGGGATTTTGAAAAGGTCTGCGTTACAAGAAGATTATTATACTTATGTATCAGCTTTACAGCGCTTTTCGCTCCGAAATCAACATATGCCTCATCAATAACAACGATATTATCGGGATTTGAACTAAGAATTTCCTCTATCTGTTCAAGGTTTAGGGCAATTCCCGTTGGAGCGTTTGGATTTGCGATAAAAACGGTTTTGTTTATGCCCTTATATTTATTTATATTTATTGAAAAATCGCTTTCAAGAGGTATTTCCTCATAGGGTATGCCGTTTATCTGAGCAAAAACCGGATAAAAGCCATAGGTTATATCGGGGAAAACAGCGGGATGGCTCTTATCGCAATATGCCATAAACGCAAAATTGAGAGTTTCATCAGAGCCGTTATTTACGGTGATTTCATCAGTGCTTACGCCGTATACCTCGGCAAGCTTCTTTATCAGCTCAGAACAGTCGGGGTCGGGATAGAGCTGCAAATCCGAAGCCGCATCCTTACTCGCCCTTATAACCTCCTCGCACGGAGGAAAGGGCGATTCATTTGTGTTGAGCTTTATATACACCGTGTCCTTTGGCTGTTCGCCCGGAACATACGGCTCAAGGCTTTTATATTTTTCGCTGAAAAATTTGCTCATTCTGCTGTCTCCGTTCTGATAACGGCGCTTTTTGCGTGCCCCGTTAGCCCTTCAAGGGTTGCGAAATAGGCTATATCGGAGGCAACTTTTTTAAGCGCATCGCGGGTATAATATGTAAACTGCGTCTTTTTAACAAAATCATCAACCGAAAGAGGGCTTGAAAATTTTGCGGTACCGGAGGTTGGAAGAGTGTGGTTCGGTCCGGCAAAATAATCGCCTAAAGCCTCAGGGCAGTTTCTTCCCATAAAAACGCTGCCTGCGTGACGAATTGAATCAAGATAAGAAAACGGCTCGTCAACGCATAATTCCAAATGCTCCGGAGCAATTTCGTTTGCTATATCGATCGCCTTTTTGATATTATCCGCAACAATAATTTTTCCGTTATCATCTATTGAAGCTCTTGCAATATCTTCTCGAATGAGGGCGGGAAGCTGCTTCTCTATTTCCGTTTGAACGTTTTTTGCCAGCTCAAAAGAATTTGTTATCAGCACGGCGCTTGCCATTTTATCGTGCTCGGCCTGCGAGAGGAGGTCTGCGGCAACATACTTTGCCTCGCTTTTTTCATCAGCAACAATAAGGATCTCGCTGGGGCCCGCTATCATATCTATTGAAACCTGGCCGTATACCTGCTTTTTTGCCTCTGCAACAAAGGCATTGCCGGGGCCTACTATTTTATCGACTTTAGGAATGGTTTCGGTGCCGTAGGCAAGGGCAGCTATCGCCTGCGCTCCGCCCACCTTGAAAATTCTGTCAACTCCCGCAACAAATGCCGCAGCCAAAATAACGGGATTAACTTTTCCGTCCTTTCCGGGAGGAGTTACGATAACAACCTCTTTGCAGCCGGCTATTTTTGCGGGGATAGCGTCCATTAAAACGGTCGAGGGATAAGCGGCTGTTCCTCCGGGAACATAGAGCCCTGCCCGATCAACGGGAATTACCTTCTGACCTATAACAATTCCGCTTTCATCATTTATTACGAATGAGTTTCTTACCTGACGCTCGTGGAATTTTTTTATATTTTCGGCAGCGCGATTCAGAATGTCCATAAACTTCGGTTCAACCGACTTTACGGCCTCATCTATTTCCTCCTTTGAAACCAAAAGGCTTGAAAGGCGGGCGTTATCGAACTTTTCGCAGTATTCGAAAAGAGCCTTATCGCCGTTTTTACGAACGTTTTCTATAATATCCGAAACGATAGCCTCAACTTTGATTTCAGGAGCATTTCTCGAAAAGATATCGCTGTTTTCAACTTCACCGTATTTAAGTATTTTTATCATAATTTTTCCTCCGTAAAGCTTCTGAGAGCACAAACCAGCTCTTCAATAACCTTCCCCTTAAACTTAAAAGAGGATTTGTTTGCAATGAACCTTGCGCTTATAGGAACTATCTCTTCAACAACAGTTAAATCGTTTTCTTTAAGCGTTGCTCCGGTTTCAACTATATCAACTATAACGTCCGAAAGTCCTAAAATAGGCGCAAGCTCAATTGATCCGTTAAGATGAATAATATCAATATCTCTGCCCTTCGACGAATAATACGAAAGAGCGATATTTGAAAATTTTGTTGCAACTCTCAGAGTTTTTCTCGTATCATCCTTAAAGCCGCTCTTTGCTGCAACCGCCATACGGCATTTTCCGGTGCGAAGATCCAAAAGCTCATATACGTCGGGGCGGTATTCAAGAAGAATATCCTTTCCCGCAACGCCTATATCGGCGGCTCCCCTCTCAACGTAAATTGCAACATCGGAGGGCTTTACCCAAAAGAACCTGACTCCCTTTTCGGGATTTTCAAAAATGAGCTTTCGGTTAACTTCTTTTATGGACGGGCAGTCATATCCCGCCTTTTCAAAAAGAGAATACACCTTTTCTCCGAGCCTTCCCTTAGGCAGAGCAACACTCAGCATTTCCATAAGTCTTCCCCTCCCGCAGCTCTTTCAAGAAGTTCGATAGCGTCAAGATAAACGGCAAAGCCTATTGCTTTAACATTTTTCTTTAATCTCTCCATAAGCTTATCATACTGCCCGCCGGAGAGCACATAGTTCGGTATTCCCTTTATATATCCCTTAAATACGATACCGTTATAATACTTTATATTTCCGGGAACGGAAAAATCTATATTTATATTTTTAGTGTCACAGCTCATTTCAAGAGCCTTAACAAGCACTTCAAGCTCTTTTACGCTCTCATTTTCTCCGAAAATATTCTTAAGCTCAGGTAGAACATCTTTCGGAGAGCCATATACCTTCGCTAAAGCGGAAATTCTTTCGCAGTCCTTTGCCGAAACACCATCCGAAGCGCAAATGTTTCCTATCTCATAAGCATTTTTCTCGTATAAAGCTTTAAGCGTCTGCTTGAAAGCCTGTCCCGACAAAGAGGCGGTTTTGAGCGTTTCATCTATCAGTCCGAAATGAGAAATATCCAAAACGCTGTTTTCGGATATTTCGGCAAGGCTGAGAACAGCAAGCCTTATAACTTCCGCAACGCTGCTTTGAGATATATCGCCTATGCATTCAAGCCCTGTTTGCGTTATTTCTTTAAAAGCAGGCGAGTTTTTCGGCACTCTGTAAACATTTTCGTTATAATAAACCTTTTTTATTTCGCCTGTCTTAAGCTCGGTGTTCTTTATTATTGAAAGGGTAACATCGGGCTTTAGCGCCATAAGCTTTCCGGTTGTGTCAGTAAAAGTTATGATGCGCTCGCTTTCCAGAAAATCCTTGTTTGCCGCATAGAGGTCATATTCCTCAAATTTGCTCATTTTATACTGAGCATATCCGTTTTGGGAATATAACGATCTGAGCTTTAAGGAAACAAGCTCCTCGGCTGTTAAAATATCTTCAACTCTCATTTTTTATTTACTCCGCTCTTCTCAATGGCTTTTCTGTAGCCTCCGCGCCCGTAATTAAGGCTGCGGCTCACTCTGCTTATGGTGGCGGTGCTTATGCCTACCTGCTTTGATATATTTTGATAGTTCTCTCCGCAGGAAAGCAAAAATGCAGCGTCAAGCCTCTGTGCCATATCCTGAAGTTCCTTTATGGTGCAAACGTCCGAAAAAAAGTCGTACGCCTCCTCAATGTTTTCAAGCTGTAAAATAATTTTTAAAAGCCTGTCAAGAGATTCCGAATAAAACTCTGCCATAGAATATAATGTAACCTTTCCGTAATTTTTAACATTTTATCACTTTATCACGCTAAAGTCAACATTTTTTCAGAATAAATATTTATTGCTTTTGAAAAATAGAGCAGCTTATTGAAATGCAATTTGCCGTTTGATATAATAGTATCGAAAAATCAATATTTATTCGGTAAATTAAGATGAAACTTGAAAGCAGCAGCATTTTTTTGCAGGAATCGTTTGAATGGGCTCAAAACAAAACGAGACAGTTCATTGTTACGGGAACGAAAAACGGCGATATAAACAAAGGTGACGGAGGTAAATGGTACGGCCCGAACAGAAGGGTGATCAAATCCCCCTCTGAGGACTGGGCAAAGCCAAAGGATTACAAACCCGCTTTTTGGGCAGGATATTTTGACCGCACAGCTTACTATATCCGCGATTTTGTTCATCAGGCGCTCGGCGCGTATCTTACCGGCTTAGACGAAGAGGTTTATAATATGTTTTACACCTTCGTCAGTAACGCAAGCGAAAAAACCGGCTGGTTTGCACCTTGGGCATTTAATTTTGACGGCAGCATATACTATATGGACACGCCGAATCTAAACGAGTTCGTTCGTGAGATAACTTCTCAGTTTGAGCTTGTTGAAACCGCATATAAGCTCTATCTTTGGACAGGCGATAACAGATATATCAACGATAATGTCATTTTTAACTTCATCGAAAAGATAATGACCGATTTTATAAGCAACCTGGACGGAGCCGTTTTGCCTTATAAAAACGGCATACCGGAGGGTTTCGGCGATATATTTAAGATAACTTCAACCTACAACGAGCGGGGATTTCACGCCGCCGAGGCGGGCGACAGCATTGCGGCAATGTATCAGGCAATACTTGCATATGCCAATATCCTGAGCCTCAGAGGAAAACCTGCGGAAGCGGAAAAACAGTTTATAAGAGCAAACGGTTTAAGGGATTATTTTAATAACGACTGGAGCGTTATAAAAAACAGCGATATGTTTGCATATGCCATAGACAACAAGGGCAAAAAGCACTATAAATGGATAGAAAGACGGCATGCTCTCCACGGAGGAGAATCACTTTTTTTCATACCGTTGAAACGCCTGTCATATCCGAACGAGAGAAACGAAAAGCTGCTCGATTATATCTTTGAAAAAGAGCTTGATAAAAAAACACGGGGTGACAATATTGAAAGCCTTACATATCTTCCCGAGGTCTTTTTCCCATACGGGCAAAGCGAACGCGCGTGGTTCTGGATGAAACATATTATAAGCCAAAAGGATAAGCCCCACGAAAGAAAATCACAGGGCAAAAACGGCGACTATCCCGAAATATCGTTCACATTTATTTCACAAGTAATTGAGGGAATAATGGGAATAACCGTAAACGCCGCAGAGGGTACGATTTGCGTATCCCCTAATCTTCCCGAAGAAATAGAAGATATAAGACTCACCGATTTTAAATACGGAAATAAAACCGCGGATATAATTATCAACAAAAATAATGTATCGGTATTAACCAAATGAAAAAAGCCCGTTTTTCCAAAATAAAGGAAACGGGCTTATTTATTTGGCGCGCTGAAATTATTCTTATTTTCCGTCTGTCTCTTTGCATAGGAATCAATGAGGCACATAGCCTGATCCGCCGCAAGTCTTACACACTTTACCTATATCCAGGTTAAAAACTTTTTTTAATATGATGCCTTTTCCGTTGCAGTCCGGGCAAGTGACACTATCTCCCTCAGGTTTCGGTCTCACTGAGCCGGGATGAATTTCTCTGTATTTTTCAAACTGCCCAAAAACCTGCTCTGCCGTTTGTTTAAAGTCATCTTTTGTGAAGATACCGATACGTTTCAGTACTCCTGCCGAATCCATCGTTTGCTCAAGGTCTTTGAATCCGGAGGAAAACCGATTTACTCCAACTTTATACTTTTTTCCGCCTTTTAAAACTGTAAACATATATCCGCCCTGCCAAGGCTCCGCCTTCACATTGTCGCCCGGAACATTCTCCCAACTAAAACTATGCTGTTCCCTCCGGGAGCAGTGGATAACCACAGTGTCTGAATCGTATTCCACCCAACCGATTCCCCGATAGAATATGCGATAGCCGGCAAACACAACCAGTCCGCCAAACAAAACCGCTCCCGCTGCGAATAACAGCCGATCATCACGGGACAATGATTGATCGAAGATCGCCAGATACAGGAACAATCCCGTCATTGGCAAAAAAAACGCCGCAAAAAGCAGAAGCACAATGACCGTTGCGAACATTCCCGCTTTGCATTTTTTCATTGCAATACCTCCGTTTTTCATATGCATTCAAAAGCAGTTTCTTTTGATGCATTCCATTGCTTATCCTTTGCCAATCGTATACACTCAACCGGCGATTTCATTTTGCAATCAATCGATATCCGATATTATAGGCCGCCTGCAGATCCTTTGGAAACTGCGTTTTACGCATTTCACGCTTATGCGCTTCACTAAAAGATCCCGCGGCAAATTTGGAATAATCATCAAATTGAAGTGTGTCGCAAACAGCATAGAATTCACTGACACCGCCGAGCCGCTTCATAGCGCCGGCATATTGTTCCATCATAGCGCGATAGACGGTGTCAGCATACTCTTTCGGTGCATTCATAGTAAAGAAAAAGCAGGAATTCACATTGCCGTTAAAAAGCTTCCTGCTGTAATCATCGTAGCTCAAAAGAGAAAACACGAGGCGTTCCATAAGGCAATACATCATTCCGGATACGTTGCCGAGATAGATAGGGGAACCCATAAACACTGCGTCTGCTGAAAACATTTTGTCAAAAACCGAATGAAGATCGTCTTTCCGCATACAACGTCCTGTTTCTGCTCCGGCCTTTTTGCAGGCAAAGCAGCTGCTGCATCCGGAAAAGGTAAGCTCAGAAAGCCGGATCAGCTCCGTTTCTGCACCCGCGTCCGAAGCTCCTCGCAAAGCCTCTTGAAGTATAATATCGGTATTCCAGCCCTTTCTCGGACTGCCGTTTATGGCTATTGCTTTCATATTGCGCTCCTCCCGAAATCAGTGCGCTTCGCCTTCGGTGATCCCGTCAAAGGAATTATAGAAAACCGTATGATCAAGGTCAAAGCGCTTATAATGCCAGGGATGCGGTTCCACTCCTTCAGCAGGATATCCTATTGGCAGCAGGGCCACAGGAACAAGATAATCGGGAATCTCAAACAATTCTCTCGCCTTTTGATGATTGAACGCCCCTACCCAAGTTGAACCAAGTCCGAGTTCCGCGGCTTCAAGCATCATATGGGTTATAATGATGCTGGCATCAACATCGCCGCCGACCGTTTGGTTTGTCCTGTTTTTCCAACACGTTGTTTTATCATAGCATATCATCATAACAACGGGGGCATCGAAATGACACGAAGTGCATTGTTTTATCTTATCGCGCGCGGCATCATTCTCGATTACAAGAATACGCTGTGGCTGATAATTGCAGGCCGTTGGCGCGATGCGTCCTGCCTCCAAAATCAAATCCAGCTTTTCCTTTTCAACAGCCCGATCGCTGAATTTTCTTACAGAATATCTCTGTTCTTTTGCTAACTCCATAAAGTTTGTCATATTGATCCTCCTTATCTCAAATGAGCGAATAAATTCTTTTAAACTATATCCGATATCACAGTTTTAGACAACCGGTTTTCATTAAAGAGCCTTTAGACATAATTATTATACTATGAAAATCGGCATTTCTCAATAAAAATGCGAAAGAAACTGCAAATATAGTCCGCTTCTTCAAAATAAATGAAAACGGACTTTTCATTTTGTTTGCTGACGGCGATATAAAAAAATCAAATCGCTTGCTGTTAATGAACTCGAAACCTGCGTTTTCGATGAAATTTAATCAGTCCTTTTCTGCCGACAAAGCAGGATTTCATCACAAAGTGAATTTCATCCATCAAAGATGGATTTATACCGTACGAAGGACGGAGCCAGTTGAAAAAACACAGAAAAAACCGGACTTTTCAACAAACTGAAACCGATTGCTTTCGCAATCGGTTTTTTCTGTGTTTACTGACCAAAATGACAAGCAAAAATGTTAATTACCTGTAACGTAGTTTATAGATCGCTCAATAAACCGATCAAATTCCTCATTAAACGCCGCTTCATTCAAAAACAGTTCACGATAGCTCTGCATATCCATATCGGCTTTGATTATGGCGTCCAAGCCATACTGCTGCGCTAAATAGTCAACAAAAACCATTGCCTCGCCGTAGCTCAATCTGTTTCCCGGATAACTGCTTTTAAATCCTATATGGTCCGCCACGGATGCGAACTGCGGTATAGACGCGTATTTTCCCGGATTTTGCAGCAAGGCCCAGCCTACAGCCCGGTAAACGAGATATGCGGTTTGTTCCATCTCATAGACCTGTGAAATGTTCCGACTGTTGAGCTTTTCAAAGGCCTCTTCAACATCCGCTTTTAATTGCAGCTGCAGCTCAGTCATCCTCGACACATTTACATCCGTGGCAAAAGAATCCACACGCCTTGACACATAGTCGCGTGAGTCTGACCAATACGACAAATAAGGCACCGACAGATATTCAGCAAGCCCCTCGTTGAGCCATGTGGCTACATCTCCCGTGATGGATGTCGGAATCAGAAGGTGGACAGCCTCATGGAGCGCATCCCCCCAATCCAACACTACCGCCGTTGCGTCAGAAGCAGTCCGGGAGGAAGTGGAGTAATCACTGCTGTATAACTTAATATGAAAGTGTTTGTTTTCATCCTGCCTCATCTCCGAATAAAATTCCGGTGCGTCAGATTCCAGACGCGTGTAAAGCTGTGCCAATCCACCGTAGAAGTCCAGCATGAACTGATAAGCATTATCGGCAGAAACAAGCCAGTTTGTTTCCTGAAGATAATGGGTAAATGTCTCACCTGTCAGTATCAGCGGAAAATCCTTCGATTCCATAAAGTTCAGCCGCCCTACATACCCGGCAGCATCTCCCCAAAGATAATCAATATCGGCGGGCAGTCCTATACTGTCGAGCCAGTCCGTTCTGTAATTGACTTTATCCCCCTCTGAGAGGAACGCGGAAAAGTCCGTTTTCGACAGAATATACTCCGTCAGGGCTTGGGCGGATTGAGAAACGAGTTCCCGTGTATCCTCTCCGGCAAAGTCCGCCAAAAAATAGCCAGGAAAAAGAGAAAGTATATAGTCATCCTCGCCCTGCTCTAAATGTGCTCTCAGCCGAACACCGAGATCGTCATCAACCTCACATCCAAGCACTATCCTGCTCACACCCACACACTGCCACCATGACGGGCTGTCAAAAACCACGGCCGTCAAATAGGGCAGATATTCACCGCTCTCCACATCCTCCAAGGTGCAGAAAAGCTCCGTTCCTGCTGCCACGATCTTATCGGTGACAGTGCGGCTCAACACATAAACCTCCGCATTCCCGGCGGCTTCCTTGCCCAAGTCATACAATGCTGTGTGATCTTCAAAAATTTTCTGTGCCAGTCTGGGGGAGATTTCTTCATCAAAAAGATTTTCCGCGATGTGTATACTGATCCCATTCAATAACACCGATTTGGTTTTTAGCGCGGCGGAATAGTTCTCGTCTCTCGATCTGGCGGAGTCTGTGAAATCAGAGGCGGAGAGTTCCATTGGCGTTTGCGTACCGCTGTCGGCATTGCCGCAGGCGCACAGGCATATAAGTAATGATATAACCGAAAGTATGAAAATGAATTTGTGTTTTTTCATAACATGAATCTCCCTTCACAGTAAAAATTACAAACCCGGCAATGTCAAGATTATACGGCTTTGAAGCGTGAGCCGACAGAAGCCACTCAGCAGTCCGATCTAACGGAAACTATTCTTCACGCCATAATTTTTTCACTCAATATTTTGCGTTTCAGTCATTGCAGAATCACCCTTGTTTTTTATATAATGATTATTATATCACATTTTTTTAAACACTCAACATGCTTATATCGTGTGAAGGAAAAAAACGACAAGTCCCAGTTGGAACTCGTCGTTTTCATATGTTTACAGTCCGAAATAACAAGCGTTTTTATTAATACTGAAATAATATTAACATAAGAAAACTTATTATTACATTGCTTTGCAAATCAAAGCTGCCGATTCAAAACTTGTAAAGATCAGCGGACACATAAAAGAGAGAAAAAACCAAAATGACAAGCGGAATATTTTTAACGAAATCGCGCTTTGCGCGATGAAATCCGAACAAGTTCGGATGAAATCTGCTATCGCATATGAAATTAAATCCGTCTCATTTTCACAACGAAGTCGGATTTCATCACGAAGTGATTTCAGCCATCGAAGATGGATTTATACCGGACAAAGGACGAGTTTAGTAGAAAAAGCCGATTGCTTTCGCAATCGGCTTTTTCTGTGATTATTCGGCAAAAAAACAAGCGGATTGGTAAATGCTGTGTTGCTTAGCAAAATGATGTCGGGCTGATACCCTAATGATATGTTCAGTTGCGCTGCAAATGATGTGATGTTTGCCTTATACATTAGTAAAGCGACATCATTTGCCGAAGGCAAACTTCATAGAAAAATCCTTGCCGACCGGCAAGGATTTTTCTATGTTTACCAACCAAAATGACAAACAGATCATATAGCTTTTATGAGATGCTGTTTATCACCCAAAGGCTATATCTTACGTTTGCGACGATACGAATACATTTTACTGCAAAGTATCAGTGTTGCTGCAAACAGTAATATGATCGCACTGATCTGATATAACAATTTTGCTCCGATTCCTCCTGCTTCAGGAAGTGCAATCCTGGGAACAGGGTTTTCAACGATGTTCGTATCTACCTTCGGATCATTGCCAACCTGAACAGATGCTCCATTTTTTACCCTGTTCGAGGCACTGGCCAAAACCTCAACAGTCAAATTGACGTCACCGGAAGCAAAAGATTCCTGCTTGTGGAGTACCCATGTGACAGTGTGTGTATCCTTGTCATAACTGATTATGATATCGGGTTCATCCTTTTTATCGGAAACCGTAACGGATGATCCGTCTTCTGCTGCTGTAAGCGTTACACCATTGTAGCTTGCTTCCTTGAAAGCCACGTTTTTATCAAGCGGGTCAGTGATTGTTACAGTTGCCTTTTCTCTTTTGTAATTCTTCCAGGTGATTGAGTATTCAATTTCATCTCCGGTGTTAACCTCAAGGCCCTCACCTGGACTAATCTCTTTCTTCTCAGGATCGAATACCGGATTGTCAACCGGATTGGTTTTTACCTTCGGATCGTTGCCAACCTTAACATCTGCCGTGTTTTCTACGTCATTTGTCAAAGCACTGTCAAGGACAAGAACAGTCAGGGTAACTTCACCGTTATCGCCTGACTCTCGTGTACCGAGATTCCAGGTTATGGTATGCGTAGTTTCATCATAGCTGATCGTGATGCCATCCTGTGTGACGGTTGGATTCTCTTGGGTAATTGAAATATCACCAAATTCTGCGCTGACAAACTCTACATCCTCATCAAGCTTATCCGTGATTACTACTTCCGCGTCTTCCTCCTGATAGTTTTCCCAAGATACCTTGTATCCAACCTTGTCACCCGGCTTCAAAGGAAGTTCATATTCCTTATCATTTTCCTTTTTCGGTTTGGGTGTCGGGTTTTCAACAATGTCCGTATCAATCTCATATTCATTACCGATCTGGATATTTGCCTGATTATCTACCTTACCTACTTGTGTAGCACCGCCGGCTACCTTTACTTTAAGTGTAACGATATCAATCGTAGCGTATGGGATATTGTTGAGAATCCACTTAACAGTGTGCGTTTCTTTGTCATAACTGATTGTGACAGTGATTTTTCCGACTTTGCCGGTTATCAAATTGAGTTTGTTGTCCGCTGTAAGCGTTACATTTTGGTAGCTTGCTTCCTCAAAGGTTACGTTCTCATCGAGCGGGTCGGTAATTACTACAGTCGCATTCTTGCCTTTTCCGTTTTCGTCCCTGAGGTTGTTTGCCCAGTTGATCTCATAGGTAATAATGTCATCAACGAATACTGTCGGACCTTCCCACGTTGTATTGGCGTCTTCAGGAGTATCCGGCTTCACTTTAAGGTTGTCATTGGCAGTGACTGTTTCATCAGCACCGTCTTCATTGCGCTTGATGTTCGTCTCTGTCTTGTTAGGATCAAGCGGGTTAACGGTTGTGTTGGTTCTTCTCTCGGGCTTATTGTTTACCTGTACGCCTGCTCGGTTTAATACTCGGTAGTCGTTGCCATTGCCGGGTTTGCCGATCAGATTATCATTCTCATCAAGATCGTAACCCCACGCTTTTCTTGCGTTTTCGTTGACCTTGACTTTCAATAATACATAACCGTAAGCATATTGGGCAACCTTTTCAATTGTCCATTTTACAGTATGTGTAGCTTTGTCATAGCTGATGGTTACCTCTTCATTAGAAGTCACTATACCCGTCTCATTATAAACCCCACCTTTTGCGGCCTCAGAGTCGGTCACTTGCAACTTGACTAAACCATTTATTCCGTCTCCGTAGCTTGCTTCTAAGAAGTCAACACCTGCATCAAGCGGATCGGTAATGGTCACAGTGGCGTCTGTAGGTGCGGGTTCTTCCGTGTTCTGCCACCAGATTTTATAGTAAATCTCGTCGCCGACATCCACTAAGTCACCGTCTTCTATAAAGTCGTCACCGTCCGAAGCGTTCGGGGGAGCGATTACCTCTTTCTCAGGTACGATAACCGCCATACGACCGTTATTTCCGAGATAGAGATTCAGCTTCGAATTATAACCCTCTTCACCGTTGGAATTTGAACCAACGGTTGGCATGTAAAATGTGCTTGCCGTACCGGTGTGGTTCGGAGCATATACAGTATAGGAATCAGAAGCTTCTATATATTCAACATTGCTGTCAAGTATGTCGGTAATTGTTATTTGGGTTGCTTCCAACTTGGTGTTCTTCCAATTGATCTTGTAAGTGAACTCGCTGCCCTGTTTAACAGGTATACCCCTGCCGGGATCAACCGCAGTTGAAGTTGATGATATAGGATTTGTCTGAATCGCGTATTTGGGGTCATCACTACCAAATTGAATGGAAACCTTATTTCCGATTATGTCTCCATCTTGAGCGTTAGCTTTAACTTTTACTGTAAGCTCGATGACGCCCTCCTCGCCCGGTTCGGCTTCAAAAGTCCATGTCACTGTCCTTTCGTCAGCACTGACAACTAAGTTACCGCGTGGCTCTTCATGTATATTCTTAGCACGTACGCTGGTAGCCATGTTACCCACTCTGAGAGCGCCTTTCTTAACGGCAACTACATAGTTCGATCCGGGCGCTATATCAGAATCAACAACATCCGTCGGGTCATTCTTATTGATATAGTGCAGATAGTCATTGTACATAGTGTCGTCATTTTTGTCGCCAAGTGACGAGCTGAAACCTTGACCGCGTCTCGGAAGTGCGTAATGAATTTCCTGCGCTTTGCCGTCAATATTTTCAAACCAGGTAACAACATCGTAGTAGATTTGGTCTCTTATGACTTGCGTTTCTTTGTCTGTAATCGGCGTTCCAATGCTGACACCGTTGTCGTTCCATTTCCAGCTTCCTTCTTCGCCTGTAACATAGCCGCCCTCCACGATGTGCGTGTCCCGGTTCGAATCGACGTTTTCGTCGGCGGATTTATACAGCCACAAATTCTCCTGGAAAATATAGTACCTGTTTCCTTTGTTCGGTGAGAACGACATTACCGGGTCACCGAAAGTATATGTCTCGCCTGAAGAATAGGTGTACTTCTTTTCGTTGCCTTCGTCATTAACCTCACTGTACCAGTTGGAGAAGAAGAACAATGTACCGGTTGTTTCATAAACAGTTCCGAGATAGTCCTTATCTACGATGTCCGCCACGTTATCCGCAACAGTGGGTTTCTCCTTGGTCGGGTCAAGCAGAGTACTGGCAAGACCTACGCTGTAGAACAAGCGGAACGGAGTGGACTCGGCATAGTAAGCCTTTTGGCTCTTGCCGTATTCATCTACAGCTGCGTCCTTATCGTCGCCCGCGTTGGTTCTGTAGGTCATTATTTTGTTGTACGGATCAGATATGTCCTCTTCTATGATTACCGTGCGCAGGGGCAAAGCATTTGACGGGATCTCGACATACAGCACCTGCTCAAATCCGCCGTACGTTTCCAGACCTTCTTCAACGCCTTCCGATCCCACAACACGATCAACACTATCAACCCAAATCTTAATATCTGTCGGCCTGAAATCTACTCGTTCATACGGTTCCAGATCTTCCGGAAGCTTATAGTCATAGCATGGGTTAAAGTAGTGTCCGCGCTTATATGCTGACGGTTCCAATTCAATTTTCTTAAGATCTTTATCAACGATCTTATAATATTGTCTACCGCTGACAGGGTCAGGGGCGCCGTCTTTCTCCAAGTGGTACTGCTGACCGAACATTACAAAGCTGTCTATATTCTTGATTTCCATGTAACGACCGATGGGGTCCTTATAGGTAACAACGTCCTCGGTCATACCGCTCAGGGTGTTTTGTCCGGCGGTGGGACCAACCATGGAATCGTTTATGAATTTTATCAGAATATCGGACAACGCGCTTTCAAGGTTGCGAACATTGTCACACGAGTCAATGTTGATGAAACCATCCGAGTATTCGAGCGTGGTAATATCTTTATCTTTGGGCGGATGACTCATATGGGTTGGCTCCTTATAGCTGGGCATGTAGCCGTTTAGCTGATAGTCCTTCAACACCTCCTGGAATTCGGGTGTGAAGCCCGTTATCTCTCCTTTTTCATTCGTCACGTATTCAGGTTTCAGCTCCTGCTTGTATTTCTCGTCCGTCACCACTTCTCCCTTGATATTCGTCCCCGGGCCGTTGGCACCCAGACCGGTGGACGGCACGATTCGTTGGATGGACATTGGAAGGCCGCCCATACTGAGCGATAGGCTCATCCAGAAGAACACGCGGCCCTGCTCCACGGGGGCATCTTCGCCGCTTTGATAGGCATCCCAAAACTCAAGCACCTCTTCCCTGAAGATGTTGTCAGTGGTGGGCCTATTCGGCCAATTCAACCGTACATTCTCATCGCTATCCCACAATGCCTGTTTTTCCTCCAGAGGCAGCAGGGCGTAGTGCGGGTCCATCGTCAGCTCTACTATGTCTCCGTCGCGGCCGCCGTTGATGTACCGCAGCATTTCTTCCGGTTCTATACCGCTGTAGTCATTGCTTCGCAAGACGTCGCTGCGAAGGTTGGGGTCGTTCAGCGTCATATTGGGCGCCATGTCCACGCCGATGGTGTATAGTTCACACGTGGTTTGGTCGTTCAAAATGGCGCCCTTTCCCGTATCGGGATCGAGCTTGCCGCCCTTCGCTTCATACTGCTCTGCATAGTGCTCGTTGATGCGGTCCTTCCAATAAGAGGCGGTGGCCATGGCAAGAATGGCGTTGCCGGAATAGTCGCCGACACCGGGGGACTGCTCATCGCCGGATGCCTTAGCTAAACGCTTCCATTTGGGTGTGGACTCATCTGCTGTCGGGTTGCCGTCAGGCGGGCAATTCCACCACTCAGACCCATCCATGGTGGAGGCGGTGGGCGCGCCGTCGGTGATCAGGATGACCAGGGGC
>JAFLUL010000032.1 GCA_022508845.1 Oscillospiraceae bacterium
CAAATTTCGGCGGGCGTTAAAATCTTTTTATTTAACAGGAAACGAGAAGTTTCCTATTAAATAAAAAAGCGCCGCCCAAAAACAACTGTTTCTGGGCGGTGTAATAATATACAATTTTCAGTTTTTAAGCGAATGAATCGGAGCCGGAATCCTGCCGCCGCGTGAAATAAATTTAAGCGGGGAAGTCATATTTATATCAGCAACAGGCGCATATCCCAAAAGACCGCCGAACGAAACGCTCTCTCCTGGAGTTTTACCGTAAACGGGTATCAGCCTTACAGCGGTTGTTTTTGTGTTTTGCACTCCTATTGCTATTTCATCTGCAATAATTCCCGAAATAACCGCTTCGGGAGTGTTTCCCGGAATTGCTATCATATCAAGACCAACCGAACAAACGGCAGTCATAGCCTCAAGTTTTTCGAGCGTTAAGCAGCCGCTCTCTAAAGCGTTTATCATACCCTCGTCCTCCGAAACGGGTATGAATGCGCCTGAAAGCCCTCCAACGTGCGAGGACGCCATAACTCCGCCCTTTTTAACCGCATCGTTGAGCATTGCAAGAGCTGCAGTTGTGCCGTGGCATCCGCAGGTTTCAAGACCCATCTCTTCAAGTATTCTCGCAACGGAATCTCCTATTGCGGGCGTTGGCGCAAGAGATAAGTCAACTATTCCGAACGGTACTCCAAGACGCTTTGAGGCCTCGCTTGCAACAAGTTGACCAACTCTCGTTATTTTAAACGCCGTGGTTTTAATTATATCGGCAAGTGCCGACATATCAACGTTTCCGGCTCTTTTTATTGCACTCGCAACAACTCCCGGACCGGACACGCCAACGTTAATAGCACATTCATTTTCCCCAACACCATGAAACGCTCCTGCCATAAAAGGATTATCCTGAGGAACATTTGCGAAAACAACAAGTTTTGCGCAGCCAATGGAATCGCTTTCTCTTGTAAGATAGGCAGTCTTTTTTATTATCTGCCCCATAAGATTAACTGCGTCCATATTTGTTCCCGCTTTAGTTGACGCAACGTTTATGCTTGAGCAAACTCTTTCGGTGGAGGAAAGAGCTTCGGGAATTGAGTTAATAAGTGCCTGAGCCCCTTTAGTAAAGCCCTTTTCAACGAGAGCTGAATATCCTCCGATAAAATTAATACCCAATTCCTTTGCGGCATCGTCAAGTGTTTTGGCCATTTCGATATATGTATCTTCTCTGTGGGCTCCGCCTATCAGCGATAGGGGAGTAACAGAAACGCGTTTATTAACTATCGGAATTCCGTATTCTTTTTCTATCTGCTCGCCGGTTTTAACAAGATCGCGGGCGGTTTTTGTTATTTTATCGTAAATATTATTGAGCAGCCTTTTTTTATCGTCGCTTACGCAGTCAAACAGAGATATACCCATCGTTATGGTGCGTATATCAAGGTTTTCCTGCCTTATCATATTTATTGTTTCAAGTATATCAGCAGTATTCAGCATCTGTATGACCTCGTATTAAATATGGTGCATAGTGTTAAAAATATCTTCATGCATTGCGTGTATATCAAGTCCTTTTTCTTTTCCGAGCAGCATAAGCCCGTCAACAAACTGTGAAAAGGGAACAGTCAGTTTTTCTATTTCCGCAAGCATTATCATAGCGAAATATTCCTGCAAAACGCTCTGCGTTATGTCAATTATATTTGCGCCTTTATCCGCGCAGTAGGAGCTTACGCTTGCGATTATACCAACATTGTCTTTTCCGGTAACGGTTATAACGGCTTTCATTTTTATTCCTCCGTTAAGATTTTTATTCATTTTACTTTATTTTTCTCTATAATGCAATTCATTTTTTTAATCTTCTTGAAAATTATTAAAAATAAGTGTAAAATTGAAGTGAAAAACACGGAGGTTAATTCTTATGAGAACCTTTAATTATGCCGGCGGTAATCTGCATCTCGGGACAAAAACATATATTATGGGCATTTTAAACATTACTCCCGATTCATTTTATGACGGCGGCAGGTTTTTTGACCCTAAAAATGCAGTAAAAAGAGCTGTTGAACTTGAAAATGAAGGAGCCGACATATTAGATATCGGAGCTGTTTCCACCCGTCCCGGGGCGATAAGGGTAAGCGAAGCGGAAGAAATGCAAAGGCTCCGAGCGGTTTTCAAGGAGATAAGAAAAAATGTTAATATCCCTATTTCGGTTGACACCTACCGTCCTTCAATCGCAAACTTCTGCCTTAACAACGGCGCAAATATCATAAATGATGTAAGCGGAGCTTTTAATCCTTTGCTTGCAAAAGTTATCAAAGACTGCGGCGCAGGATGGATAGTTATGCACTCAGGCGGCGATAATGTAAATACAGAGGACGTTTTAGATTACCCCTGCGGCATTGTAAACCACATTCAAATGTTTTTTGATGAAATGTTAAACGAAACAATGCAGTTCGGTATTGATAATTCTAATATATGTCTTGACGCAGGATTCGGTTTTGCAAAAACAAATGAGCAAAATATTGAGCTGCTGAAAAATTTTGATATTTTAAGCTCTTACGGCTGCGCTCTTTTGTGTGCCCTTTCAAGAAAAAGATTTATAGGTGAGCTTTTTTGTGAGGTCGATCCAGAAAAAAGAATAAACGGAACGCTTGTTGCAAATATTACCGCAGTTCTTAAAGGTGCAGATATAATAAGAGTACATAACGTTAATGAACATAAACAAATTATATGCGGATTGGATAAAATTGTGAGGTAAAGCTATGGCAATGCCCGAAAACCTGAAAACAGGTCTCAGAGGAGAACAGCTTGTTGCCCGTGAACTGATAAAAAGAGGTTATGAAATTGTATCGGCAAACTACAGAACAAGGCTCGGCGAAACAGATATTATAGCCCAAACAAAAGAAGGTGTTCTGTGTTTTGTTGAAGTTAAAACCCGTGCGCCGGGAGGGGAGTTTCCTCCGTCGGACGCAGTTGACCGCGAAAAAAGGGCAAGGCTGATAAACAACGCCGCTGCGTTTATAAAATACACAAAGATAGAATATTCACGAGTGCGGTTTGATATAGCCGAGGTCATTCTTTACGATTTATTTACAGCGGATATAAATATAATTGAAGACGCTTTCGGACAGGGAGCACTTCCGGATGGCACTTTTAAAGGAAAAAATTTTCTTTCAGAATTAAAAAATAAATTTTTTTAATTTTGGTATTGACAACTTAGTTTCCTTGTGATATAATTCCAAATGTTCCAAGCGGAATGCGAGAGTGGCGGAATCGGCAGACGCGCACGTTTGAGGGGCGTGTGGTAATCCCGTACGGGTTCAAGTCCCGTCTCTCGCACCATATCGAGTGTTCATAACACAAGTGAGCACTCGATAATTTTTTTGCTGAAAACATCCTCATTTTTTGATAATAGATTCTATGTATCGAGCAGGTTTTGTGCCTGCTCTTTTTACTTTATGCGAACTATGTTCCCATAAAGCAAATGATTTTATATCCCGCGATTTGCCCTATGGGCACGGCGATGGACTAATCGAAAACTGTCTTCACAGTTTTCTTAAGTAGTTAGATATTCCACTGCGACACCCTGACGGGTTTCATGCTTTATTGCTTCCATTGCTCTCTCTTCCGGCACCTCAATAATCCCGATAAAGCGGTAATGAATTACAATCCTTTGAGTTTTGTTCTTTCCCGTACCTTCAATTGAGTGAACTACAATTTTTTCAATCAGTTCATTTAACAAAGCAGGCGTTAATTACTTTATTGACGTGGTACCCGAATGCAGTTCCTGCCCCTTTTCCTCGCGGCGTCGCATCGCTACGCATACTGCATCATCGCAATGACATATCTCATTCGGACGGTCATTCAATTGTTAATATTTAAAATGTTACTCTACTTTTAAACGGACAATTTTTCATTGAAAAAGGACCCCTAATTCAAATTTTTTCATTTAATTTCAGTAAATAAAAATTATTCAGGCGATTATTTTGTAAAAAAATCTTCCCGAAAAGAAGTTGAAAACGTCAGTAATGATTATTACTCGGCCTGTATCATTTGATTATGTTACAGAGGATTTTTTTGCTAAAAAATGTTCCGAAATACTATGATTTTTAAATACTGATAAGGATGGTAAATATTTGACAACTCAAAAAAGTCCTTTCACTTACCGTCAAAAAATCAGCATTTTGACGTGTTGTTTTTTTAAATTTCTATATCTTTACATTTTTTTAACTATTGGATTAAATTCTTTTTCGGGGCGATTATTTTCAAAAAATCTTTCTGCAACTGGAACATAAATTAGATTAAAGGTTGGGATCACTATCTCATAATATGCGTAAAGTTACCGGACGGATGGTTATTTTTCGCATACACCGTATGTTGACACATGGATTTAATTAAAGTATAATAATATTGGTTAATTTTATATAAATGTGCCGTTATAATCATGGAGGTATAAAACATGAAAAAACTTATTGCAATCTTACTTGCACTAATTATGACTTTTTCGGTTACCGCCACTGCGTTTCCCGCATTTGCAGCCGAAAATACGAGTGCAGGTACTCAGGCAGAAGAATCCTCTTCTGCCGAAGAACCAACCTACGGCAGCCCCGGACTCACCGAGCAACAAATAGCCGAACTTTTAGCTCGTTTTCCCTCGGGGACAGGTTCCAAGCTGAATTTGAAGTTTGCCAAGGTGTTTTATAAGCTTGCCCTTGTTTTCGGCAAGCTTCACCTGACTTCACTTAAAAATGCTTTCTTGAGTATTGCTGCAAATCTTCTTAAAGGATTTGCAGGGCAGGAACCGGAAAATCCCGAAGAGAATATTGAGGCGAGCATAACAAGCCCCAATGCTTTATTGCTTGCAAATAAGGGCGAAACTGTAACCTTAACGCTCAATATCAGCTCCGAGCCTGAGGCGATTGCAAAATACGTTGTTATAGGCTCTAAGCAGTATGAGCTTACTAAGAATGATGACGGAACCTATGAAATGAGTATTAAGGTTTCGGATAAGTCAGGCAGGCAGGAGCTTAAAATAACAAAGGTTGGCTTTGAGGGCAACAAAACGGCTGAAACAGAGTTCACCTTTACGATTGGTGTTTTAAAAGCTAAGCCTGAGGTTGTGAATTTTAAGATAGACAGCGGTAAAGAGGTTCCCGAAATAAGCTTTATGCTCAAGGACACCGATAACGCCTTTAAACAGGGCTATCTTGTTGTTACAAACGCCGATGGAAAAGAAGTCCTCAAAGAGAGCATTTTCGCAAACGAAAACCTTACCTATGCTTTCAGAATGACCGAGGGCGAGGCATACAAGTTTAATTTTGTTATTTCATACGATTTAGATCACGATTTTGTTGACGGCGATGATCTGTTTGTTGCAGATGAAACCGTTTTTGATAACGAAATAACCTTTACAAGAAATTATGATTTTACGCCGATAGAGTTTAAACTGACCAAAGAAAAGGTTTCTGACGGTGATGATCTTGTTCTCACATTTAAAAATGGCTATGAATCTTTTTATAAGGTAAGAACGGTTGTTATCGGGGATAAGCATTATCCCGTTACGGGACCCGATGAAAACGGAGAATATTCCGCCGTTATCCCCAAGGGCGATAATAAGGGCGAGATATGCTCCGTCACGGTTAATTCGGTAACGCTTGAGAACGATGCCGAAAAGGAATACCCCGTAAATAAAACATTAAGTTACATATATCTTAAAGATGCTCCCGTTATAAACGGCATTGAGGCTGTTCTCGGCGGCGATAAAATAAGCGTTTCGGCAGATATTGACGACCCGGACGAGGCTGTGACTTCTGTTATAGTTATATTAAAAGACGCCTCCGGCAATGAGATAAGAATAGCATTTGCCGATAAAAACGGTTACGCCGAAATAGAACTTCGCGAAACGGGCGAATTCACCGTTGAGGTTCAGGCTATATATGAACTCGGCGATCACATAACAGCCACCCTTTCAAAAAAATGCGAAGAAAAGATAAAGAGATACGCCCAAGTTTCCGATATTTCCGTTTCCCCCAAAACAGGCTTTGTTAATAAGGGCGAGAGTACAGAGGTTTTGTTTACTATTGAAGACAACACCGACGCTGTTCCCGAGTTTATTCTCATAAACGGCGAAAAAACAGCCCTGCAAAAGCAGGATGGAAATACATATAATGCTGTTGTTACCGCTCCCGAAAGCAGACCCGAGAACGGTATTGCCGTGTTTACCGTTACCGCCGTTTATTACGGAGAAGAGGAGGCGGCGGCAGACTGCGAGTTCACCCGTGAGGTGCTTAAAGCCGTTCCCGTCGTTACAAACGACCATGTTGACGATTCCGACAGCAAAGCGGTCCTTTATTTTGACCTTGTTGACGTTGACAATGCCGTTATAGACGGAAAGGTTACCGTCGGTAGTGAGGAATATACCTTAAACAATATTGCAAACGGAGAAAATTCGTTTGAGCTGCAAAATATTGTCCCCAACACAAAATATGACGTTGTTCTCACAATAACCTACAGCGTTTACAATGACGGTTCTGCTCAGACTGCTTTTAAAAAGAATTATACCGTTGAAATAATTGCCGATTATAACTTCCAAATTTCGGACTTTAGACTTAAAGACGTTACTGATGACACCGTAACTCTTGAATTTACAAGCAAAAACGATTCAGCTTATTATATTGAAATCGTTACAATTAACGAAAAAGAGTATTCTGTTCAAAAGAACGGCGATACTTATACCGTAAAAGTTCCTGCCGAGGACTTCGGCAAAACAAGAACCGAGCTTGTTCTTGGGAAGGTCGTTCTCGGCAATATGAAGGCATTTACCGAGGAACTTGCAAATCTTGCCGGCGTTCTTGTTTTCAAAACTCAGCCCACTGCGGTTGTTGCCGGCGTATCTGTTTCATCCGATAAAACAGCTGTTACCGTAACAGCTGATGTAACCGACCCCGATAACACCGTAACCGAAGGCTATGCTGTTTTGATGCAGGGCGATAGCGTTATTGCAACGGGCGAGCTTTCGGAGGATGGCTCAGCCGTGCTGAAAACGGAGAACGGCAAAGCGCTGAGTGAAGGCACTTATACCGTCAGCATTATTGCCGCCTATAATGCGGTTGACGGTTTAACTCACACCAAAGAAAACATTACCATACTGCCGAGAACGGTGGATATTGGCAAATATGTTTCCGTAACAGAGATATCTGCAAGTAAGGCTTATCCCAAAAAGGGCGAGGAAATTACGCTTAGCTTTACCGTCCAAACAAACACGGCGGAAAAAATCACCGATATTGAAATAAACGCAGTTCAATATTCCGCAGAAAGCGTGAGCGATAATACGTACACCGTTACCCTGAATGTCCCCGATAACGCAGGTGAGCAGGAATATAAGGTAACAAAGGCATATTTCGGCGATGAAGAGATAACCGTTGTGACTTCCGCTGAAACGAAAGTTGAAGTATTAAAATCCGCTCCCTCAATAAGCGGCGGCTATGTTGATACTTCCGTTGAAACACCTACTTTGAGCTTTGATTTATCAGACCCCGATAATGCCTTTATAAGCGGTGTTATTGTTGTCAGCGGCAGCGACGACAGCAAAATAAGCTTTGATTTTGCAAAGCCCGAAAGCGGCACTTTAGTCAGCGTTGCCCTTAGCGGTACAAAAGAAAACGTTGTTTATACCGTAACCGCAAGCGTTACCTATGATTTGGATTCGGACAGAGATAACGGCCAAAACGAACATACCGCAGCCATTGCCGAAAGCAAATTTGAAATCGTAACAAATTATAATTTCAAAATAACCAATTTTGAATTGATAAAAATAGAGGGCGATATCATAACCCTTAAGTTTGTTTGCTCCAACAATTCAGAATACGGCGTTATCAAGGTCGTTATAAACGGCAACGAATATTATGTTAACGGCGGCGAAAACAATGAATACACCGTTACTGTTCCTGTTTCCGATATAGGCACCGATAAAACTCAGCTGGAAATTCAAAAGGTCACCCTTGAAAATCTTAAAGCCTTTGAGGGTGCGGATTTAATCGAACTTGAAAAGGTCACCGTGTTTAAGATCCGCCCGCAGGCAAGCGTTTCAAACGCTGAGGTAGGCGATAATAATGATACTATCAATGTTGAATACAGCATCTCCGACCCCGATAACACATTAGAAAACATATACGTTGTTCTCAGAGTTGGCGATAAGGTTATTGCAAAGACGGAAATTAATGCAGAAGAGAATTCTGTTTTACTTACCTGTGAAGGCGGCTTTACCGCCGGCAGATACAGTGTTGAAATAACTGCCGATTATAACGCGGCGGACGGAGAAGACCATATTGATGAAAATATTACCGTGGCTTCTTATAAATTCTCCGTTGAAGGATATGTTAATATAACCTCCGTTAAAACCGGTAAGCAGTATTATTCAAAGGGCGAAGATATAGACTTTATCATCACCGTAGACACCAATATGGGCGAGGAGATCCGTTATATTAAGCTCAACACGGACGATACTCTTTATATCCCCGAGCTTTTATCGGACGGCACTTATAAAATAACTACCACCGTTTTGAGCACTGCCGGAGAGCAGACCTTTGAGGTTGCGAGAGTTGATTTTGATTCCGAACTTATTCCTGTGGAGAATTCCGCCGATGCAAAGATCGAGGTTCTTAAAAGCGAGCCCTCACTTGACGTTTATACAATAAAAATTAACGGCAAGACTCTCACCTTTGAAATAACCGATGAAGATAATTCTCTTGTTTCGGGTAAGGTTACTGTTAAAAAGGCAGGCACAGCCGTTAAAGAATATGAATTTAAGAACAGTGCTTCCGTTATTGAATTAAACGGACTTGAAGACTCAACCGAATATGCCCTTGATATTGAGGTTACCTATGATTTGGACTCCGACAGAAATAACGGTCAAAACGAGCACGTAAAATATCTTGAGCAAAATAATCTTTTTGAGCTTCACACGGACTCTAATCTTCAGCTGTTTGATTTTAAGCTTATTTCCGTTGATAACACGAATATTACTCTCGGTTTTAATGTTATAACCGATTCCTCTTACCGAGTTTCTGCGGTTGAAATAAACGGCAAAACATATTCTGCAATTGCAATGAGCGCAAACAGCTATACCGTTAAGGTTCCCGTTGCCGAGACGGGCAGAAACAAAACGGAGCTTAAGCTGACTGTGGCTCAGCTTGAAAATCTTAAATCCATTGCCGTTGATGTTCCGGGTGTTACGGTGTTCCTCACTGCACCGACTATGGATGATCCGTATTCTGAAAACCCCGATGCTGCAAGCAGTACTTCCTCGGGACAATTTATAACCGTTACGGCCTGGCCCAACGACCCCGATAACGCCATAACCAATTTTTATATAACTCTTACAAGCTATTATTACGGCTCCGTTATGAGAAAGCTTGCAACAAAGCAGAGTGACGGAAGCTACACCGCTACCTTTACCGATTCCCAGGTTGACTTTTATAACGCAACCTTCAGCGCCGACTATGAGATTTTTGACGGCATGGCGCACAAGGATGTAGAACTCTGCCCATGGTTCTTTGTTTCGGGTATAGAAACTGTTATGAGCATTGCGGATATCAGTGCGCCGAGATACGTTAATAAGAACGAAACCGTTAAATTGACGTTTACTATTGACGGCAACACCGTTTTTGATGCATTTAAAGCAAGGATAAATAACGGAGAAGAAGTGTCCTTAACAAAGCTCAGCAGTTCGGTTTATGCTACCGAGGTCACTGTTCCGTCAAGTTATGGCAATGTCACTTATGAGATAACTGAGCTGACCTTTGCAAACGGAGATGTCATTGAACTCACCGGCGGTGCTAAGGCGGATATTTATGTTTTAAGAGATGCTCCTACGGTCGGTACATACACATTCTACGATGCAATAGATATTCCCGAATTGCATATCCGCATTGACGACCCGGACGACACCCTGCTTGACAAAAACATAGCCCTTACCATAAACCCGATAGAAGGAGAGAAAACACTGACAGAAACCATTGTTGCCGGTGAGGAAAAAATAATCAAACTGGACGGCTTTTTCAATTCGGGCATAATGACCGAAGACGAACACAAGTATGTTTTGACTATCAACGGAGATTACGATCTGGACGATAATAAGAACGATAATATCAATTCTTATAACGTTAAGGACGTTTTGGGCGAAAGAAAGCTTGAAATACTCGAATATGAGGTGGATATTGATAATATTTCTATACAAAACGTTAACACCGCCGAAAATATGGTTACAGTAACATTTACTGCCGATATCAACAAGACCGAGCTGTATATCTCCGATTTATTAGTTGACGGCATCTATTATCCCGTACAGTCTCCCGACAAAAACGGAATTTACACTGTAACCGTTCCCTATACCTATAATGACGATAATAAAGTGGTCGTTCATTTTGTTGAAGCAAAGCTTACTAACGGCAAAATCTTCTCGGATGACGGCGTTAAGAAGAGCTTTAATATATTCTTAGACAGACCCACTGCCGAAATTTCGGACATCTCGGTTGCAGATAATCTTATAAGCGTAACTTCGAAGTTTCACATTATTGATGGCGATCAAACCGTTTCCGCCTTTTATGCCGTTTTAAAGGATAAAAACGGAAATGAGATTGTAAGAAAGAAAATTTCAGAGAGCGACACTGCCGTTACTCTCAGCGCGCAAGGCTCAAATATCTATACCGTAGACATAAGAGCGGACTACGAGAGATATGATGGCTTGGAGCACACCGATGAAATTCTTGGCTCTTCGGATGGAATCGAAATAAACAGCGTTGACGTTTACGAATTAAAGGATATCACCTGCGAATCGCTTTATTTCGGCGAAGAAAAGATTGAAATTCTTGATATCACAAACGGTATTCCCGAGGGCGAGGAGCTTGAAGGCTACTATGCAAAAATCGAAACCGCGAGCATGCCCGCATTTTATGCAAACATTAAAGAGATAAGGCTGGAGGAAGGCAGGCTTGTTGTTGTTCCGGATGAAGAAGTATTTGTGAAATATGCCGAGGACGAAAAAGAACTCACTGACCTTTCGTTTGCAATATCCTATAGAGACGGCAGCGGCGAGCACAAGCTTATTGCAAGCGCAAAAGATTTCTTCAATGAAATAATAAAAGGTAATTTCAAAGGAAATTATGAGCTAACAGAGGACTTAGATGCTTCCGATATTGAGGCGAGCGGCGTTCCTGTTATAAACGGAACCTTTACCGGAACCTTAAACGGCAACGGACATAAAATCGTTAATCTTCCCTCAACAATGTTTAAGTCGTTAAATAACGCAACAATTGAAAATCTGATTATTGAAAACGCCGATGTTGACGTAAACGGTAATCAGAGGGGAATTATAGCAACAACAGTCAGCGGCTCAACCGTTATCAGCAATGTTCACATTGTTGATTCAAAAATAGTGAAAACTGTTTCCACCGTAATTGAAATGGTAGGCGCATTCGCCGGTGAAGCCTCGGGAACGGCAAATATCTCAGACTGCTCCGCAGTTAACGTACATATTAAAACCGATACTCAGGCTGCAGGTATTGTCGGAAAACTTTCGGGCAGTGCAGTTATCAAAAACTGCTACGCAACCGGAACTATTGAAGCAACCTTTAATAACACATATTGGGGCGCAAGAGCAGGCGGTATTGTTGCTTGGGATAACTCAACGGGAGGATATGTTGACAGCTGCTATGCAAACGTTAAAATCGTTGTTCCAAACAATATAAACGCAGGCGGCCTTGTTGGCGGAACTGACTATAAGGATACCGTTGTCATTAAAAACTCCTTTGCCGTAAACACGGGCAGCGGGCGCAAGGTCATAGGCTTTGATCTTCCCGAAAGCTGCAATATTGAAAACATTTGGGAAACAAACATCGGCTCCGGCTCTTCAAGCCAAAACGGAACCGGCAAAATCAAGGTTATTGAAAATCTTTATGATGAGAGCTTTTATAAGAACACTTTATCGTTTAACGATTCCGTTTGGAACTTTGAGCTGCTCAAAATTGAAAAGCTGCCCAATCTCATAAACGATGTTCTTCCCAATGATGCAGACTCATACATAATAGCGGAAAACGCAAACGGTATTCCGAACTATGCCGAGGTCAAGAGGAACTCAGCTTATAATGCTGACAAAGAAAACGCCTATCTCAACATGGCCATAATAGCTCCGTTCACAACTGCGGATGAATGGGTGACTATTGCAAACAAGATTACGAATGAAAACTTAATATCCGAAAAAATTGCCTTCATTCTTGCGTTTGATGAAAACGACAAATTTGTTGTAGGTATTCAGCCTGAAGATATAGAGAGACTTTCAACCATCAAGGTGATTTATGAAAGCGGAAAATCCGATACCTTCACCTTATCGTTTTTGAGAGTTTACGGCGATAGGGTTGCCGAATATCAAATCGATGACCTTGGGCTTACATATCAGTATGACAGCTTTATTGCAAAGCTTGACGGCGCCTTGGTCGATAAGCTTGTTGCCATGGCAAAGTCTTATGATTACTCTAAGGATATTGCCTCAACAACAAACGAGCAGGAGAGCAGACTTTACGTTGATTACTATAACGAAACTCTTAAATCCAAAATAGAGAACGCTGTTATCAGCTATCTGCTCACCTATAGTAAATATCCGGTATACTTTGAAAATGCCCAAATTCAAGCCCTGCTTTCAAAAAGCCTGACCGAGGAAACCGTAAAGAGATTGCTGTATGCTTATAACTACTATGACAAGTGGTATAACATTGGCCTTGACACGGTATCTTTGACCGATCTACTGTTCTTTAAGGGCACGGTGTTCGGCAAGGCATTAACAACCGAGTATCTTATAGATTCGCTTTATAACACCACTGCGGCAAACCGAGATACCGCAGGAACCTATACGTATTATAATTCCGTTCTTCGCCCCGAAACCAAGATGCTCCTTCCCGAATTTTTAGCCTATACGTTCACGGTGATCGACGATTACGGTAACGCCAACGATTGGTTCAAAGAGCATTTTGACGGCATCCTTTTGGAACAGCCCTCCTTCAGCGAAAACTCTGATGAAATTGATTACAGGATATGGGATCTTTTGTCAAAATCATCTATTTTAGGCGACAGGCAGAGAAACATTCTTCCGCTTCTTACTGCTCCGCAGGATGATATGTTTGTTATCTCACTGCCCGCTCAGATAGTAGTGGGAAGTCTTAACAGATATGATGATTGGGTATACGGCGGAGAAAATAGAGAAAAACTTATGAAAGCCAGAGTAGAAGAATTTGGCTCCTATCTCGGACATATGTACGGCACTCTTGCCAATCTGATTCCGGATTCTGCCGATATACTTAACTCACACCTGCATTTCCAGTATGATACAAGATTCTACTTCCCGAAGTCCGATAAGGCAATCGTGGGAACACAGGATAAGGGTACAACTAAGGAACCCGTTATCAAATGGTTCTTTGAGGCTATCAATCAACTCGCTGCCGACAACGGCTCCGGCGCTTATGCGAACGGAACAGACGTATGGTGGGTAGGCTATTCAGCTCTCGGCGGAGGAGACTATAACTTCCTTATTTTCGGCCATGAAACCGCTCACAACCAGGAAGGCTACTACTTCTATGACGGCTACGGCAGAAGACCCGGAACCGGCGCGGAATCTCACGCTGACGATAACTTCGGACCGAACATAAGCGACAACAGCATTATGTTTAACCTGTTCAAGGAATATCCCGTCACAGCCGACATCAACAGCAACTTCAGCTATGAAAGAATTGCTTCAGAGGAAGATATTAAGGATTTCTATTTTGACGTATTTGAAACCAAGTATGCTATAGATTATATGCTGGCTGAGGCATTCATTCAGTTAGATGACAGTGCAAAGGCAAAGGTTGCGGTTCAGGCAAGCCACACTGCGTCGGCAGGCAATACGTTCTCCACTACCTACAGCCGTATTTCCGCTGATGCAATTAAGGCAATGAATCTTAAAAATATTAAGGATCTGATGGATAATAAGCTTCTGCTGCACGGTGTGGGAACGGCAAGCTCCGCTAATACAGGTTCCTACGGACAAGACGGTCTTTATAACGTTTATTGGTATCAGCCCTTCAACGATAACGGCGCACCGGATGCTTCCACCTTTAGAAGAAACGGTAAAGAACTGCTCGGTATCGGCGGCTATATGGACGGCTATGTTGCATATATGTCAGGTAAGAGCAAAACGGATCTGGAAGCTCTTCGTACCGCAACAGGCAGGGATGATATTACTTGGAGTGAGTATAAGCTTGAGCGTTACGAAAGAGTGAAAGGAAAGCTTGACAGCATTCCGTATTTTGACCATGCTGAGATGGTGGAAATGTTTGTTAACGCTTTGAAAACCGATGCTGCAAACGGCAATCTCAGCGAAAGCATAAAAGTTCAAAAGGTGATCTACGGCTTAGTTAAGAGAGCAACCGACGACTTTACCGACGGAACTATCTTCGAAGCCCCGAAAAATGTTACCATGATCAATACCGCACAGGAATTGATTGACGCGATGAACGAAAACCCGTTCGGAAACTACAAGCTGACTCAGGATATCGACTTCACGGACATTGAACCCGCCGGCGGAACCTTCTATGTTGACAATACCTTTGTTGGTATTCTTGACGGTAACAACAAAACTATCAAAGGACTTCAGTATCCGCTTTGCAACAGTGTTGCCTACGCTCAGTTTAAGGACCTTACGGTTTCGGCAGAAAGCTTCAACACTGCGGCAAATGCTTATCTTGCTGAATCCGCCAAGCGTTCAACAATAAACGGCGTAACGGTTATTAACAGCGCAAAGTCTCTTCAGTATTTTGCTGAAAGAGATACCTGCTATGAATACGGCAAAAACACCATAACAGAATAATTAATCAAGGGGGCTGTCGCAACTTAGGATAATCTAAGAGCGACAGCCTTCGATTATTTCATTCATATCGTTTTAATTATTTCAAAGACGCCTTTAAGAATTATTACTATCGACTTATCGCTCATAAGCCTTATACATTCAACAATTCTTCTGACAATCAAATCGTCATATTCTGTAAAACTGAAATCTTCGTTTTCAAGAATTTCGGTTATTCTTTTTATCTCGGCATTTGTATCCGAGCACTCAGTTAAAAACGTTTGAACCATAATATATCTTTCCTGATCTCCTCACGTTGAAATTGCGGTTTCGGTCAGCATATCCGCTTCCTCTTGAATCGTCAGAATCTGTTTGGGATTAATCCGCAGTAAACTAAGGCGGTCTGCCAAAAGTTGTTGAATAGTGATCCGAATAGCGGTTTAACTATCTTTGTCAGTAAGAATTGCTGTCAGTTGTTCTTCTTTGACAACGAGTTCATTTAGGCTCATTTTGACATTTGCAGTAAGTTCAGTGGCACATTCCTTCGGCTCAATATTTCCGTAATAAAACGCTTCAATAAATAGGCAATTTCACCTAAAGCCGAAGTCGGAAGATTTTACCCGAGCATGCTCAGATTTCATCGCATATACCGCGATTTCATTGAATATTTGCGTTGTTTGTCATTAAGGGGACAGCAATAAAATAAATCCGAACTTTATCAATAAGAAAAGGGTTTGGTTTATTTTGTTATAGTAATATCAGCTTTTATTGTATTGACATATATTGTTTCTAGTGATAATATAATAAAAGCGACAGATTATTGCGTTTTTTTTATGCAATCTATCTAATTTATGAGGAGCTGATTAAAAATGACACACAATCTAATGTTGCGAAAGATCGTTTCAATTCTAATGACGGTAATAATGACTATCATCATCTTTATACCTGCTGCTTCAGCATTGAACGTATCAAGCAAAGAATACTATACTGTTGAAGAACCTTATTTTTATGACAATGCCGTTTCGAATATTGCCTCAATAAGTATCGTGGATAAAATAGATTTGGAAAAGCTCAGGTCTGAGGTTTTCGAGTTTTTCTATAATTGTCCTGCCGGAAAGGATGAAAACGGCAATGCTAATCCTACAGCATTTCTGGATGTATCCAAATATCAGATCCCTGTTGATGAGCGTTCAGCCATTTTTTCTTTGATCTGGCATGAATGGGCAGAACTTTTTCATATAAAAAGTATATCCTACTATAGAAGTTCTGATGATTTGGTTACCAAAATCGGCGTTACTGAATATTACTATGAAGCCGATGAGTATCACCGTATGCTGAATGTTTGTGAAAGAGAAGCTGAAAAGCTGCTGAAAGGAATAAAAGGAAATAAAAGCCTTACAGATCTTGAAAAAGTCCTTCTTATTCACGATAGAATAGCCGCAAGCATTGAATACGATTATGATGACTATCTTGCAAAGACGCTCGACAGATCTGTATATAATATGTACGGCGTTTTAGGAAACAAAACTGCCGTATGTGAGGGTTATTCACTTGCAAATATATATCTTCTTGAAAAAGTGGGCATAAAGGCTGTTTATTGTTCTTCCGGTACGCTCAGTCACGCGTGGAATATTGTATATATTAACGGCCGCCCTTATCACGTTGACGTTACCCACGACGATCCCGTATGGGATGTTACCGGCAGAGTAAATCATAAAAATCTTTTGCTTTCAACCAACGCATTATATAACGATACCGGCAGCCACACGGCAACTGATTATAATACCACTCCAACCGACACGACCTATGACCATTATTTTTGGCAGGACTCAAACACCGAGTTTCAGCTTCTTAACGGAGATATCTATTATATCAATAATTCAGATGCTAAAATTTACAGAGTGGACGGTAACACAAAAACCGCCATTGCAAGCATTGAGGATAAATGGAGAGCAACAGCAACAAGCTCTTACGCCGAAAACTATTCAAGACTCAGCTCTGACGGAACTTATTTGCTCTACTCGCTGTCAAATGCCGTATATAAATTGGACGTAAAAACCGGAAAATCAACAATTCTCTGGCAGCCCGAAAAACCCGGCGAATTTTATAACATATACGGCTTTACCTATGACGGCACATATCTTATCTGCGATATTAACTCTAAACCTAATTCAGACGCAACAACAAAAGCAAATTATCAGCAAAAGAAGCTTTATGATGTAACACCTCCAACGGCTGTTATGACTGCTTCAAATCAAGTTGCAACCAGCCAGACTGTTACCATCGACCTCTATGATGAAGGCGAACTCAGCGGCTATTATTGGGGAACAAGCGCTAACTACAATCAAAACAATTATACTGCCATAGCCGGTTCTCTTACAGAAACTCAGGTAAGTAAAACCGTAACTCAGAGCGGAACATATTATCTTACTGCGGCAGATAAGAGCGGTAACCTTTCCGAAACCTTCAGCATTACTTTCGTGAAAACAACTCTTGATGCAAACCCCGGTTCAGTATCACCGTCATATGTAATAACGGCAAGCGGAAATTCGTTCCCGCTCCCAAAAGCTGAAAGAGTTTATTTTGAAAATCTCGGCTGGTCTGTTGATCAAACAAAAACCGTTTCATATAAAGCAGGCGATCTCTATCAGCCTAACGCATCGAAAACGCTTTATGCGGTATGGAGCGAATGTACACACGGCACATATAGTCAGACAGTTATAAAAGAAGCAACTTGTTACGCAGAAGGCGAAATGAAATATACCTGCACCATCTGCGGTGAATACTCCTATACAGAAATGATAAACAAAACACCGCATACAGTTGTTATTGATGAAGCAGTTGCGGCAACTTGTACAAAAACCGGTCTTTCAGAAGGTAAGCATTGCTCTGTTTGCAATGAAGTTATTATAAAACAGGAAGTAACCGAAAAACTTCCCCATAATTACATTGCTGCCACAGTAAAGCCCGACGCGCTTAAATCAACGGCAGGCTGCGAAACCCCGGCAGTATATTATTATTCCTGCTCAGTCTGCGGCGATGTTGAGCATAACGACGCCCACACCTTCACAAACGGCGAGGCAAACGGACACAGTTTTGTTTGGGTAACTGATAAAGAAGCCACCTGCGGTGCCACAGGCATTAAGCACGAGGTTTGTTCGGACTGCGGTGTAAAGAGAAGTGAAAACACTGAAATCCCTGCAACAGGCAATCATAGTTACACCGCCCAAATTGTAAATGATAAAGCTCTTAAATCAAAAGCAACCTGCGAGAAAGCGGCATCATATTATTATTCCTGTGCAAACTGCGGTACTTTAGAAAAGAACGACGATCATACATTCACCTTCGGAAACACAACAGACCACGAATATGAGTGGAGCATTGATGAGGATGCCACTTGTACATCCACCGGCATTAAGCACGAAAAATGTGTACATTGCGGTGCAACGAGAAATGAGAACACCTTGATTGACCGCAAAGACCACACGCTTTCCAAAACCGGAAAAAAAGACGCGGATTGTACAACAGTAGGCAATACAGAATATTACACCTGTAATGTTTGCAAGAAGATATTCAAAGACAGCGCTGCGGAACAGGAAATTACAGCTGATGAAACTATAATTTCTCCAAAAGGCCATATAGCTCAAGTTATCGCTGCAAAAGCCCCCTCTTGCACCGATGCCGGCAACATTGAATATTATTCCTGCGCAAATTGCAGAAAGAATTTCAAAGATGCTTCTTTCTCTGAAGAAATATCGGCAGGGCAGGTGACGCTCAGCGCAACCGGCCATAACTATCAGCAAACAAAAGTAAGCGATCCAACCTGCCAAAGTGAAGGATATATAACTTATGTTTGCTCGAATGATGCAAGCCATAATTACACTGAAAAATTGCCTAAGGTCAATCATAAGGACAGTAACGGCGATGGCAAATGCGATATGTGCGATACTGAGATGTCAAATAATAATGCAAAAGTATGCAAATATTGCGGAGAAGTACACACCGGTTTCTTCGGCTGGATCGTAAAATTCTTCCACTTCATTTTTTCACTGTTCAATAAATAAGAATAAATCCATTTTCTTTATTTAATTCTTAATTTTTTCATTTGAAAACAAATCAAAACCGCCGATTCATTTCATTTGACCGGCGGTTTTTTCACGCATAAATTAAAAAAAATGATATCGCGTGAAGCAATGTTATATCAGCCCTGAGCCGATGATCTATCGTGGAAAATCACAGATCACTGTTAATGCTTCCGGCAATTCTGTTATCCCTTTTGATAGCGTCAGTGTGCAAGAATATGTGGATCTCATTAGAGCTCGGCGTTGTATGCGTATTCGCGGCTACTATGATCCCTGCGCAGAATTAACGTTGTTGCGGCATTACTTTTACTCTGCGTTATATTGGGGCTGGCAGGATACGACTCAGAAGTGAATGATCGCCGCGAATACAAAGCATATGGATGAATATCGATAAACAAAAAAAACACGCACTCTGACAAGGCAACGTTAAAAGATAATATGGCTAAACACGAAGGACTCCGCTGCGAATGTTTTAAGTCGCAGCGGAGTTTGTTTTCGTTAAAAACGGAGGAGGACTAAAAGCTGCCTCTTATCGTTTTTTTTTAATTCAAACTTATTTATAGCAGAATTATTATTGATTTGTTTTGCAGGTTATGATATAGTTTTATTATATTATTTTGCCGGAGATGGTTTTATGATTTTCACACTCGCCGGAATAAAATCCGTAATTATGGCTTTATGTATTCTATTGGGTTTTGGCAGCGGAAGCCTTGACGTTAAATCCGAGGTTCTTATTACGGAGCTTGAGTTAACGGACGTTGATATTTCGCAGGGATATACGGCTGAAGTACCTAAAAGTTCCGGGAGAATTAAATTTAACCGTTTATCATTTTCATATGAAGCATCTGCACCGGTAAGGATCGTTTTTACATATAAGCGAGGACTAAAGACATTTAAAGAAGAATTGCTGCTCTCTTCAAAAGAAAATGCTTCAAGTATGCTTATAGACGGATATTTGAATAAAAAATTTGCTTCGCGATTGATCAGCATTTTTCTTGAACCTATAGTTTCCAAAGAGCCGTGTTCAGTCAGTATCTCGGGATTTACCTGCGATTTGCAGTCAGTTCCGAAACAAAACACTCTATATATTGAAAATGAACGTTACCGCGCCGGCATAAAACTGAACTGGGGCGGAGGCCTTAGCTACTTTGCGGACAAGAAAAATGACTTATATGATAATCTTTTAAACTGCCACGACACCGGGCGACTTGTTCAGCAATCGTTTTACGGCCCTATTGAAATTGAAGGCTATGAAAACGGAATTTACAACGACAATGTCTGGAATTATAATCCCGTGCAGGGAGGAGATCAATACGGCAACACAAGTAAGCTTGTAGCCCTCGAGAAAACTGATGAACAGCTCAAAGTTGTTTGCAGACCTCTTGATTGGGCGCTGGATAACGTTCCAACTCAAACATATTATACGAGCGTTTACACTCTGACTAAAACCGGTTTGAGCGCTGAAAACACCGCTGTTGACTTTTTACAGTCTGAATGGATACCGCGTGTCCAGGAAATTCCCGCGTTTTACACAATAAGCGCATTTGGAAATTTTGTTTTCTATAACGGAAACGCACCTTGGACAAACGCTCCCTTGCAAGTTGAAACCAACCTTCCGTTTTGGGACAAGCAACCGTATTTTGATCTGAATGAGAAAAACGATGAAACCTGGTGCGCCTGGACTGATGAAACAGGCTACGGAATTGGTTTATTTACTCCAATTGCAAAAAGCCTTCTTGCCGGAAGATATTCATATAACGGCTCTTCTGATGCGGAGAACAACGCAACAAATTATGTTGCTCCGCTCTGCTCTTTTGTTTTGAACTTTGATGAACCGTTTACTTATCAGTTTCACCTTACATCCGGAACTGTGGATGAAATTCGCAACACTTTCAAAAATATAAGATAATATAATCTCCCGAAAGGAGTAAGTTCGAATTTATGAATTCATTTTATAACAGGCTCTGCTCGCTTCTTACTTCACTAACAGACGGAATAAAATATGATATAACAAATTTTTCAAACGCCTCAGCGCTCTTAATGAGCGAGCTTAGCGATATAAACTGGGCAGGTTTCTATTTTATTATCGACGGCAAGCTGCGCCTCGGACCTTTTCAGGGCAAACCAGCCTGCACTTCAATTGAAATTGGCAAAGGTGTTTGCGGAAGCGCTGCAGCGGAAGAAAAAACCTTGGTCGTAAACAATGTTCACGAATTCAAAGGGCATATCGCTTGTGACAGCGCATCAAACTCGGAGATAGTTGTTCCTCTGAAAAAGAACGGCGCAGTTTTCGGCGTTCTTGATATAGACAGTCCTGTTTTTTCAAGATTCAATGATGAAGATAAACTTGGGCTTGAGGAATTTGCAAAAATTCTTGAAAGAGCCTCAAAATAAAAGTAATATTTTTTTATAAAGGAGTTGACTGTTTTTTGCTTACTTCAGAACAAAAAAATAATGTTTTAACTATATCTCGTAATAATGTTCCTCTTTTCCGCTTTACCTGCGGAGAGCTTGCTTTAAGCACGGCTCTTGGACGCTGCTCATATAAGATGAACAGAGGCAGCTTTAATATTAAGGACACTATAACGCCAAAAACCGATTTATTTATTTCCGATATAACGCAAGAGGAAAACAAATTTATCCTGAAACTGACCGAAGGAAAGCTTGAAATAGAGCTTTCAGGAGATATATTAAAATTTACCCCCGTTGAACTTGATAAATATAATCGTATGTTTATCTACATTCCTGCCGATAAAAATGAGCATATATACGGCGCAGGAGAAACATTCAGCGAGTTTGACCTGAGAGGCAATAAGTTTAATGTTTGGGTAGCAGAGCACCAGAATATGAGCGTTATCTCAAAAAAGCTTCTTAAAATTGCGCTCGGCGATACTGATTCGGAGAAAAAAATGAGCTTTGAAAAATATGAGACCTACTATGCTCAGCCAACATTTTTGAGCTCAAAAAAATATTTTTTCCATTCTGATACAACCGCGAGAGCTGTTTTTGATTTTAAGGCAAAAGAAAAACACATTATTGAAACCGACAGCATAGCTTCCTATTATTTAGGCTTTGGGGACGATTTTGAGGAGGTTTTATTTAATCTTACGTCTCTTCTCGGACGTCAGCCCGAGTTACCTGACTGGGTGTTTGACGGATATATTTTGGGTATTCAGGGCGGCACCGATATTATGATGAATAAAGTTAAAAACGCCCTTGACGCCGGGATAAAGGTTAACGGCGTTTGGATACAGGACTGGGAAGGAAGAAGAATAACAGCCGCAGGAAAACAGCTTATGTGGAACTGGGAGCACGATAAAGAACTTTATCCCTCTCTTCCAGAAAAAATTAAAGAACTGAATGAAATCGGAATAAAGGTGCTGGGCTATTGCAATCCTTTTTTAGCAATTGAAAAACCTCTTTACAAGATAGCGCATAATAACGGCTACTGTGTTAAAGATATAAACGGGAATGATTATCTTGTTAAAATAACAACTTTTCCCGCAGCTATGGTTGATCTCACCAATCCTGAGGCGTATAACTGGCTTAAAGGAATAATTAAGACCAATATGATAGATTTTGGACTGTCGGGATGGATGGCGGATTTCGGAGAGTATCTTCCAACTGACTGTGTTCTTTTTTCCGGTGAGGATGCTCAGCTTGCTCACAATACCTGGCCTGCGCGTTGGGCAAAGCTCAACCGAGAGGTGGTTGAGGAGAGCGGTAAGCTGGGCGAAATAATGTTCTTTACCCGTTCGGGCTTTACAGGAACCGGCAGGTATTCAACAATGATGTGGAACGGCGATAATCACGTTGATTTTTCTCTTGATAACGGTTTGCCGTCTGTTATTCCTGCAATGCTTTCGCTGACCTGCAGCGGCTTTGGCCTCAGCCATTCCGACATAGCGGGTTATACAACCTTCGGCAAGCTCAGACGCAGCAAGGAGCTTTATATGCGCTGGTGTGAGATGAACGCTTTTTCGCTTGTTATGCGCGGACACGAGGGAATTAACCCCGATATAAATGTTCAGCTTGATTATGATAATGACGTTCTCGCCATAGGAGCTGAGGCAAGCAGAATCCACCTTGCTCTTAAGCCCTATCTTAAAGAGGCTGTGAAATATAACGCCGAAAAGGGCGTTGGAGTTATAAGACCGCTGTTTTTCTATTATGATGAAGAAGAGGCCTATAACGAAAAATATGAATATCTTCTCGGAAGGGATATCCTTGTTGCTCCCGTTTTTGAAGCAGGGGCAAAAACAAAAAGAGTTTATTTGCCAAATGATAACTGGATCCACATTGCCTCAAAGAGAGAATATGGCGGAGGATATGCAGTTGTTGAGGCTCCGCTCGGCCATCCGGCGGTATTTGTTAGAAAAGAAGCGTCAAAAGAGCTTCTTCAGATCTGTATGGATATGGATTTAAGCTATTAAGAAAAGGAGTTTTTTATATGAAATATTTTTTGGATAGCGCAAAAATAGGCGAAATCAGAGAGGCGTACGATACCTTTGGTATTGACGGTATAACAACAAACCCAAATCATATTATGAATTCGGGCAAACCCTTTAAGACTGTTCTCGGAGAGCTTTCCGACTTTGTTAAAGAAAAGGGAATAGAGGGCTGGGATGTTTTTCCGGTGTCGGTTGAAATAAATCCTCATCTTGATGATGCAGATGAAATGGTTGCCATGGCAAAGGATATTTCGTCCATATGTCCTAACTTTGTTATAAAAATCCCATGTACTATGTCCGGCATTACCGCTGCAAGAAGACTCGAAAAAATCGGCATAAGAACAAATCTAACTCTTGTTTTCTCTGCTTCGCAGGCTCTTATTGCCGCAAAAAACGATTCTCTTTTTGTTTCGCCTTTTATAGGCTGGAAGGAATCAAGCGGCGAGGACTGCACTCAGTATATCCGTGATATCGTTGATATATACTCAAACTACGGTTTTCTCGGAAAAACTCAGATAATTTGCGCCGCGGTGAGAACGGGAAAACAGTTCGTTGACTGCGCTGCAGCGGGAGCAGATATAGTTACGGCAGGATTGCAGGTTTATAAGGACAGTTTTTATCATCCTTTTACCGATTACGGACTTGAAAAATTTCAGTCTGCGTGGGATAAAACAATAATCTAAGGAGAAAAACAGAATGAAAATTGGATTTATCGGACTCGGCGTAATGGGCGAGTCTATGTGTGAAAATATAATAAAAAAGCATAACGACACTGTTTACTGCTCGGACATAAATGATGATCAGGTTAAAAAGCTTGTTTCTCTCGGAGCTGTTGGATGTGAAAATAATATTGAGCTCGCAAAAAATGTTGATATGATAATCTCAATGGTGCCAACATCCGATAACGTAAGGGAAGTTTATACGGAGCTGCTTCCCTACATAAAAGAGGGGATGATCTGCATTGATATGAGCACAATTGACCCTAATGTTTCCGTTGAAGTTTCCGATCTTATAAAAGCAAAAGGCGCTCAGTTTGCTGATGCACCCGTTGTAAGATCTAAGGCCGCAGCCATAGCAGGAACTCTTGGTGTGCTTGTTGGATGCGATAAAGAGCTTTTCCCCATTATTGAACCGATACTTTATTATATGGGAAGCACCGTTATTTATATGGGCGAAAACGGAAAAGGACTTGTTATGAAAATATGCCAGAATACTCTCGTTGGAGAAATTCAAAACGGCGTTAACGAAACCTTGCTTTTGGCTCTTAAATTCGGAATCAGCGTTGATAATTTTGCCGCCGCTGTTGCTGCCGGAGGCGCAAACTGCGCATATATGGCAGATCAAAAAG